>NZ_DAMBQF010000008.1:107143-108016 GCF_032062245.1 Soonwooa sp. | reverse complement strand
AAAAAATCAAGAAAAAATTCTACTTTTGAAGTGTACTGAAAATGGGGAGCTTACAAAAAGGGAAAGTGGTAGAAATCGATTTGGGTAATGTGAAGCTACAAGCCAAACCTACTAAAGCAATAACGGATGAAACTGAATTCCTTCCTTTAGCAAATATTGAAAGAGAATCTATTCAAAAAGCTTTAAAAACTAATTACCTTACAGTTCCCATAAAATTAAATGAAGCTGAAGATTTTATTTTATACATATCTGTCCCATATGGTTACAATAATAAAAATACGAATATGGGCTTTGAACATGTTAAATTAATTGGGGATAAAAAAGAAACTGTTGCAATTGATGATATATTTACTGAAAACGATTATTTTGATATCGGAAGCTCTAATAGTTCCGAAAACTTACGAGCAGTCCGATTTTCTCCAAAAACTATGAAACCGACCAAAATTATAGGAGACATAGATTTCGGAATCACAAATTATTATGATAAAGAATATCCAATTAATCGATTACCAAAAGGCCTGAGTATTGCTCCAGATGACGTGACATTAACCATTCTTAAAAACGAACCAAGTCAAGATGATGTTTCTGCGATCTATGCATTTACCAAAGAAGACAAAAAACACGCATTATCAATCGTAAGAATAGAGAATTACGACTATGAGAGTGAAAATTCACCTTTACAATATATGAAGAAACCTGCTTATATTATAGTTCGATACAAAAAAGATAAAGACAAACGAGTAGAAGAAAAAGTTTCGTTTAAGCTAAATATTCCCAAATCTAAAAAAAAATAGTAAGAGAACTATTTTTAATATAAAACGAAAAAAGCTTTCAGAAATCTGAAAGCTTTTTTGCGATCCGGACGGGACTCGA
>NZ_DAMBQF010000008.1:0-107043 GCF_032062245.1 Soonwooa sp. | reverse complement strand
ACCCGCGACCTCCGCCGTGACAGGGCGGCATTCTAACCAGCTGAACTACCGGATCAGTTTTTTGCAAAGTAACTGAAAACTTTTTGCGATCCGGACGGGACTCGAACCCGCGACCTCCGCCGTGACAGGGCGGCATTCTAACCAGCTGAACTACCGGATCTCAACCAACCTCAGCATAATTGCCTTGATTATTGTGGTTGCAAAAATACGACAATATTTTAATCCTACAAATTTTTTACAAAAAAAACGCTCTCCTATTAGGAAAGCGTTCATTTTCAGTATTATTTTTTTTACATGTGAGCTGAAAGTTTCTCAGCAATTAGCTCTTTCGGGCTAACACCAACTAACTTATCAACCACTTCTCCGTTCTTGAAAATTAATAGTGTTGGAATATTTCTGATGCCATATTCCATTGATATATTTTGATTATTATCAACATCCACTTTCCCAACAACAGCTTTTCCATCAAAATCGTTTGCTAATTCTTCTACGATTGGACCTAGCATTCTACATGGACCACACCATGCTGCCCAAAAATCTACTAATACAGGCTTATCCGAAGCTAATACTACTTCTTGAAAGGACTGATCTGTAATCTCTACTGCCATAATTTTATTCTTTGTTTAATACTCAACAAAATTACAAAAAATATACCTAATCGGATAAATTATTATCTATGCTCGGTATTTTGTTTTTCTATAATGAAACCTTTTGAAACTTCTTTTAATGCCGAAATAAATTTATCAATATCAACTTTAGTTGTATAATGACTGAAAGATACACGAAGTGGTGTACAATTCTCCAACTCTTCTTCGTCCAAAATAGACATCAAAACCATTGACGGTTTCGCAGCGCCAGAACTACAAGCACTTCCTTGCGAAATCGCAACGCCTTGCATATCCAATTGCAATCCGATTAACGGATTTTTGAATGGCAACAAAATATTCAATACTGTATAAAGACTATTTTCTGTCGCTGATTCTCCATTAAATTTAGCTTCAGGGAAATTTTTTTCAATCTCAGATTTACAATAGTTTTTAATATCCTTAATATGAGAACTGTACTCCGACATATTGTCAATAGACAATTCCCAAGCTTTACCAAGTCCAACGATACCACAAACATTTTCTGTACCTGCGCGAAGACTTCTTTCTTGTGGACCTCCTGTAATAATACCTTTAAGACCAGAAGCTTTTCTCACAAATGCAAAACCACTTCCTTTTGGACCATGGAATTTGTGTGCACTACAAGAAGCAAAATCAACTGGAATTTTAGAAAAATCTAAATCCAAATGCGCCATCGTTTGCACCGTATCCGAATGGAATAAAGCATCATATTTTTTACAAAGCTCTGCAACTTTTTTTAAATCTAGAAGATTACCAACTTCGTTGTTAGCGTGCATTAAAGTCACTAAAGTCTTTTTTTCAGAATTCTGAAGAAGCTCTTCAAGTTTTTCTAAGCTTAAATTTGCTTTGTTATCAGGACGCAAATAGACAAGCTCAACACCGTTAAGACGTTTCATTTCTAAGCAAGTTTCAGCAACACATTTGTGTTCCAAAGGCGACGTTATAATACGTTGAACGCCCAAATAATTAACACATGATTTAATAATCATGTTGTTGGATTCGGTACCGCAAGATGTGAAAACAATCTCACCAGGTGTAACACGCAACGCCTCAGCAATCTTTCGCCTAACTTCTTCCAAAAGCGTTTTTGCCTCTTGACCAAAACTGTGTGTAGAAGACGGGTTACCATAATTAACACGAAGAACCGACACCATTGCGTCAATAACTTCTTCGTTAAGCGGCGTAGTTGCTGCGTTGTCTAAATATACCTTTTCCATTTTTACTAAAAAATTTTAAAAAAAAATGAAGCGATGTGCCTCATTTATGTTGATACGAAATTAGTGAAAAAATTGATAAAAACTTTCATTTGCCCATTTTAACATCGGCTTATCTCCTGAAGTGTCGCCAAAAGCTATGGTTTTATCGAATTTTCGTCCACTAATCGCTTCTTTTATTCTAACTACTTTTTCTTCGCCATTGCAATTTTTAGTAGCAAAATTACCTGTAAAAACGCCATTTTGATAATCGGCTTTGGTTGCTAACAATTGCATCCCAAATTTTTCTGCAAATGGTCGCACCCAAATATCTAAAGACGCCGTGACAATGTAAGAATCCGTGTGTTCTTTTTTAATCTTATCAATAAAATCTAAAGCATTATCACGAATAAGCTTTGGATATTGATGTTCAAAAAACTGATCGGCAACTTGGTTAAGTTTTGTTTCCGTTTGACCTTTAAGAATTGATGCTATAAAGCTCTTCTTGACAGTTTCTGCATCAGCAAGTTTTAGTTTAACCAAAGCAAAAAGCGGTGCATGTTTCAAAAATTGAAATCTATACTTCGATGGATTAAAATATTTAAGATACAAAAACATCGTGTCCTTGTAAGTTAAAGTCCCATCAAAATCGAATACATACAATTTTTTCATTTTTTAAAACAATTAAAGTTTCAATTTCTTAAAAATAAATTCTGGAATATTTCTGATAATCATCATTATCAAACTCCAAATTGGCAATACATAAGCTGTATTTTTTTTGCTTTTGTAAGCTTTAAAAATAGCTAAAGCTGCTTGATCTGGCGTTGCTGTTAAAGCTGGATTAAGCGGTAAACCTTCTGTCATTTTGGTTGCCATAAAGCCTGGCTTAACCGTCATAACATAAACTTTTTTATCAAATAAATAATTTCTAAGTCCGCTAAGATAAGCCGTAAGACCAGCTTTTGCACTTCCGTAGATAAAGTTACTTTGACGACCTCTATCCCCTGCAACAGACGACAAAACAATCATGTTACCTTGCCTTTTGGACTCCATTTTTTTTGCAAAATAGTTAAGAACAGGAACCAATTTAGAGAAATTAATATCTAAAATTCGTTCTGTATTTTTATTATCGTAAAGACCTTCTTCTGTCCCTAAACCAAGATATCCGCTTGCACAAAACAACAAATCGGACTCGATATGGTCAAAATTTTTGTAGTCAATTTCTTTTAGAACGTCTAATTCTAAAACTTCTGTATGTTGAAGATATTTAACATTAATATGATTCGCAAACTTCTCCGAAGTCGCAGTATTCGAACTTAATAAATATAAGGTTTTGAACTTTTCACCTTTCTTTAAGCAGCATTCTACAAAAGCTTGCGCCACTTCCGAATTAGCACCTATTACTATCATTTTGTAGAATTAAGAGGGATTGTGGATACGTTGATGTTGTAGCGAAACAAATTTGGAATTCTCAACATTTTTGAGATAATTGGTCAAGCTACTTTTGCTCATGCTGTCTTTGGTAAGATAAATTCTTCCGTCAAATTCTTCTACTATTTCGTCCAATTGTGCAATCAATTTTTTAAGTTTAGAATTAACTTTAAAATCTAAAGCCAACGTGTAACCTTCTTTTGGGAAGGAGTTATAAGCTTGTGGATTATCTTTCCCAAACAGCTTAAGAACTGCCAAGAATGAACCATTTCCACTTTTCGCGATACATTCCAAAATACGTTTCATACCTTCTTTACCCTTCTCTTTTGGGATGACCATTTGGTATTGAATAAATCCTTTTTTGCCGTAGATTCTGTTCCAATTTTTGATGACATCCAAAGGATAGAAAAATGTCTCGTAATCAACAAAACCGTTAACTTGCTTCGCTCTTTGTTTATTAAAATACAACCAATTAAAAATCTTAATTGACAACGTATTTAATACAAATCCTGGAAAATAAAAAGGAACATTCGGGCTAAATTTTGGTTTCAGACGTAAAGGATTTTGACCTTTAGATTTACTAACCTCAGCCTTCAAAGCATGTTCGCCACGCATAAGAATAGAACGTCCAATATTTTTCCCCTTTTGTAAACAATCGATCCAAGCGACATTATATGTCCAATCTTCGCTTTCGTCAAAGAGTTGGAAGATCTCATCAAGATTATCAGCTTTTATACTTTCTTGTCGAATGTAAGCGGTTTCAATATTTTTTAGTTTGATTTTAGCAGAAAGGATAATGCCTGTAAGTCCCATTCCGCCAATAGTTGCCCAAAATAAATCAGAATTTTCTTCTCGCGAACAAGTGATAACCTGGGAGTTTTCATTTAAGATTTTAAACTCAATAACATATTCTGAAAAACAACCTTCGACATGATGATTTTTACCATGGACATCAGAAGCTATGGCACCTCCAACACTGACAAACTTTGTACCTGGCGTCACGTAAAGGAAATAACCTTGTAATACAACAACGTCAAGAATCTCTGATAAAAGTACGCCAGATTCACATTCGATAACGCCATTAAGACGATCGAATGATAAAAATTTATTTAATCTTTTTGTTGAAAAAACATGTTGCCCAAGCGAGGCATCGCCATAACAACGACCGTTACCACGTGCGATAACTTCGTTACGTTCTGCGACAAAAGATTTAATTTGTGAAAGCGAATCTTCAGATTTCATTTCAACTTCCACAATTGGATAATTTCCCCAATTGGAAACTTTTTGAATAAAGTTCGGCTTCATTATTTAAAATATATCTGTAATAAAAATGTAAGAACCCACATTAACAATGTCACTTGTATATATCGATCTTTGTACACTATTTTGGTAGGAGATTCTGTTTTATTATAAACTAAAGTCTGTTGTAAATATCTTAAAAATGCAAAAATTACAAAAAATACAGTGTAAAATACTCTTTGGTGAAACTTGTGCTGTACTTCTGGCGACAATGTAAACATCAAATAACAAACGATGGCTAATGTTACACATATACATAATGCAATGTCCGCAAATTGAATATTATAACCATCTAAAGCTTTTCTTGTTCTACCAGAAACCTGTGCATTGATCAGCTCTCCACGTCTTTTACCAACAGCCAAAACCAATGCTAACACAAAAGTCAACAAAATTGCCCATTGAGAAATTGCTAATCCTGTTGCATAACCACCCGCCAAAACTCTTAATACAAAACCTACAGCTATTATAGAAACATCAATAATAGCAACATGTTTCAGTTTGAAAGTATAGAGAAGATTCATCACGAAGTAACCGCCGATAATAATCGCAAATTTTGTAAAATCATAATTAAAATACGAAGTTCCAAAAATGACTATTAAAATTACCGAAACCAAAAGTCCAAAGAACATTGCAATTGCTGTAGGCTTTGAAATTGCACCACTTGCCAGAGGTCGATTTTTTTTCTCTGGATGTTTTTTGTCTGACTCAATGTCCATGTAATCATTAATGATATAGATGGAACTTGCTGTAAACGAAAACACTATAAAAGCAAATATACTTTTGATGAATAAATCAACGTTGGTAATATTGCCCGAGAAAAATAGCGGAAGAAAAACAAAGAGGTTCTTGACCCATTGTTCTACCCGAATAAGTTTTAGATATTTTCTCATTTGTATTATTAGATGCCAAAATTAAGAATTATCTGATAATAAAAAAAACCGCAAGTTGCGGTTTTTGTATGTTTTATGTATTAATTCTTATTTACCTTGTTGGGCATCTTGAATCATTTTTTCGTTCGCAGTAATTGCAAATTCTACTCTTCTGTTTTGCGCTCTACCAGCATCTGTATCGTTAGATGCGATTGGACTTCCTTTTCCTAATCCTTCTGTAAACATTCTCGAACCAGCTATACCATTAGCTACAAAATAATTTTTAACCGCAGCAGCTCTCTGTTGAGAAATTCTCAAATTAACAGCTTCTGTACCAATACTATCTGTATGACCATAAATATTAATATTAGTATCAGGATTATTTTTAAGAACTGTAACCAATTTATCAAGATTAGTTCTAGCAGCAGAGGTTAGGTTAGAAGAGTTAAAGTCGAAGTTAACCGTATTTTCGTGCAATGTTACTTTAATACCTTCACCAACTCTTTCAACGTCCGCACCTGGAAGTACTTCTTTAATTTCTTTAGCTTGCTTATCCATTTTGTTACCGATAACACCACCAGCAACACCTCCTACAACACCACCAAGAACAGCTCCTAGAGGCGCATTACCACCTTTACCAATGTTATTACCAAGAATACCTCCTACGATAGCACCAGCTGCAGTACCAATTGCTGCACCTTTTTGTGTGTTATTAGCGTTTTTCACACTTTCGCAACTTGTCAACATTAAAGTTGAACTAATAAATAAAGCTGCGATATTTGTTTTATTTAGATATTTCATAATTTATTTTTTTGATTATTGAACTTTTTGGAAATTGTAATATACTTTAATTGTCTTACCTTCAAAATTAACATTCTGCACTAAAGTAAAATTACTTTGCGATAAGTTTTGAAGTTCCATAACATAACCAGCAGTTACGTTTTTAGCTTTTTCACCAGTCATAACTTTTTTGAATTTAAATTCATTAAACTTAGTTACTTCAAAAGATATTGGCTGCGTTACAGTAGGACAATCTCCCCCACCGTTAATCGTATAAGTACCTGTGTAATTGTTTGGAATTAAATTCCATTGACTTCCTACGAAACATTGGGCGTCTGCACCTTCATCAAAAGGTTTAATCTTAAAAGACTTGTCATAGTCCACACTTGTTATTTCCCAAGTACCTTTCATTTTCAAAGCTTCTGCTCTTCTAGTTTGTGCTTCCTTAGCCGAAACTGTGTTAGAATCTCCAGTGTTAGCTGTCTTACATGAAGTTAAGAACAAACTCGTTCCTAAAACTCCTAATAAAAGTAAATTTTTCATAGTCAAAACAATTATATGTTCTATAAGTATTAAAAATTATGCCAAAAGAGAATTACAAAAAAAAATGTCAAAATTATTTTGACATTTTCTTAATTAAACACTTATCTATCAAAAAGTTTTACTTTTTAACAGTTTTTTTTATTATTTTCTTAGTTGTTTTTTTAACAGGTGCTTTCTGACTTGACGTTTCATTTTTTCCATTGTAAAAATGAGTATAAGCATATTCTGCTGCTTTTTTAACATCAATAACACCTCCTGCTACAGATTGTTTAGCAAAATCATTTGCCGAACTTTTGTTAACAGATTTTGTTAAAGATTCTATAACCTGAGCGGGCGTTAAGTTTGGCATATAAGCCAACAAGACCGCCGAAGCACCAGCTACAACTGGTGAAGCCATAGATGTTCCTTGCTCATATTTATAAGTCGACGTTGGAATCGAAGAATAAATCTTATCACCTGGCGCAAATACATCAACCATATATTGATTATAGTTAGAAAAATCCGCACGCAAAGCTGCATTATCATTAGTACTAGCACCAACAACAATCATATTATTTACAAACGGTTTAACATCTTGTTGTGTTGCAAAGTTGGTTGGATAATAAGCATGCTCTCCCAAGTTTTCGTTATCGTTACCAGCAGCTTTCACCATCAAAACACCTTTGCTCTCTGCATACTTCATAGCATCCCAAACATGTGTTTTACCAGGAGAAACTGGTTTTCCGAAACTCATATTCATAATTTTTGCGCCATTATCAACAGCATAACGAATTGCATTTGCAACATCTTTGTCACGCTCATCACCATTTGGCACCGTACGAACAGTCATAATTTTAGCAACTTTACTGGCTACACCGTATTGGATTTCTTTACCTTGTGGCACACCAGCGATAATCCCGGCAACGTGTGTTCCATGTACAGCATCAGGACCTTGATAATGGTTGTTGCCATAATATTTTTCGGAATAGTCGTCATAATTATCACCAACCATTTCTGCACGCGGATCAAAATCTAAATTATATTGCTTCTCTGCTTGATTTTTAAAATAATCTAAAGCTTCTTTAATATCTTTTCTTAAAAAATCACCAACTTCCTTCGATGTTTTTCCTCGCATGTCTGGATTTTGAGCTACTTGAGCTAAAACTTGCAAGGCCATAGCATCTTGTTGTGTACTTGGCGTTATGCTAGCTAAAGTCGCTCCAGATAAAGTTTTACCTTCAAGAAGTTTTTCAGCGTTCGGAATAACTTGCTCGATCATCGAATAAGTTTGGTAACCTTGTTTTGCTTCTGTTCCTTTTTTTGAAAACTCCGCTTTTGCCTTCATATACATTGCGAAATCTTCTGGCATTTTCGCTTGATTGGCTTTGTTCTGTGTAGAATCTGCACCTTCAAAAAGCGGTTTATATTTCTTAACAACTCTAGTCACTTCTAGATTGTCAACATCAACGTCTTTAGTTTTATTTCCTAAGAAATTCCAACCATAGACATCATCAACATAACCATTTTTATCATCATCGATACCGTTATTAGGAATTTCGTTTGGGTTTTTCCACATATTTGGAGCCAAACCTGGATGATCAACTTGTACACCACTATCCAATACAGCAACGACAACACTTTTAGGTTTAAGACCTTTAGATTCCAAATATTTGTACGCATTTTGCGTGTTAACACCATATACTTTTGTACTTGCAAAATCCTTATGATACCAAGTCATAAGATCTTTATCTTGATCTGCTATTGGCGTCGATTGAGCAAACGCCCATCCAAATCCTGCTAAATAACAGATTGCGACTGCAATTTTTTTCATGTTAAATAAGATTTATAAATTATTAATATAAGCTCTACTTTCAGGCCCGATATTACATATCAAATCTAAGACCGAAAGATTTTTAATAAAACCATCTTTGTCCGAAAAGGTTTGATAATATTCTGGAAAAACCTCTTCAGACTCAACCTTTGCAGAAAATTTACTTCTAAAATCCTCTTCCGCTGGCAAGCTTTCGTAATCACTTGAAAAAGAAAATTCTTTTTCAGTCTTCAAAATATCCAGAACAATTTCTAAACATTTCAAATTTAATTCAAATAAAGTTTTGGGTTGACTGTTAAATATTTTCGCCAATTTTAATTCATAATATTCAAAATATGGCGAGGCTTGATATGCTGACGTTATCGACTTCCAATGTTGTTTTTGCCAGTCTTCAGCATACGAAATCCCAACATCTTTCATGGCTTGTTTACCTTTATGCTGCGTCGGTATAATTAATGATAATTTCCCATTGGTCGCATAGATATTGGTCCGATTACGATAGGTTTGTTTCGGAAAATGTTCAAACTGCTCCAAAACAACTTCATTATCCGATTTTAGAAATTCTTTAAACCAAGAAATCGGCGGAAAGTAAAACAGAGGTAATACAACTTTCATCTTCTTCATATTAAAGTAAAGGTTCAAAATCTTAGTTTTTACACTTTAATATTGAACCTTTATTACATTTTATTCGTCTTCTTTTTTCTTTCTAAATAATTTCATGATGTAATCCCAGCCAAAGAACACGACAAGAATAAGCGCTGCAACCCACCAATAGGATGTTTTGTTAGCTTCTCCAGTATTGGTCGCTTTGAACATTCTGTCCCAGCGGATTTTTTTTTCCGCTTGGTAAGTCGAGTTAGCATCTGGAAAAAGTCCTTGTACACTCATCCATGTGAACATCGGCTTTCCAACGAGATTTTCTTCAGGAACGAAACCAAAGAAACGCGCATCCAACGAGGCATCACGATTGTCACCAATCATAAAATAATAATCTTGTTGAACGGTATATTGGTTAGTTTCTTTACCATTGATAAAGAATTTTCCATTTTTGTTTTCTAGTTTATTATGTTCATAGACACCAATTAATCTTTGATATTCTGGATAATTGTCTTGTGTTAAATTGATAACATCTCCTTTTTTAGGAATCGTTAAAGGTCCGTACCAATCTTGATTCCAAGGTTTATTAACTGGGAAAATACTGTTAGTTGAGTCAATTCTTGAAGCAGGAACTGGATAACCATTGGCATCACGCATATAATTTCCAGTTGCATCAGTCGCATATTTGTAATAAGCTAATGACGCTAAACCTTGTTTCATAACATCTTCGTCAACACTTTCAACACCAGGAATTTGCTTGATTTCATCTCTGATTTTGTCCGTCAAACCTTGGAATTGATACACAAAGCCTTTATCATCTTGACCTTCAACAACTGGTAAAAATCCGAAAGTCTTATAAAGACCCGGAATATCCAACTGCGAAGCACTTCTTACAATATATTTATGCTGAACTTCTTGATCGCCTTTTACAAATTCTGGTTTTCCATTAATGAATAATCTTCCCGCACGGAATTCTACAACATCTCCACCAACCGCTACAAGACGCTTTACATAAGGATCTTTTCTATCAGTCGCAATGTGCACAGAATCATCGGGATAGTTGAAAACTACAATATCATTTTTCTCAGGTTTTTCCCAACCTGGCAATCTCAAATAGGGCAACTTAACGGCTTCAACATAAGATTTAGGATCATCTTTTGGGTTTCCTTTTTGTCCAGTGTCAAAAATAGTTCCTTGTAAAAATGGTAAAGCAACAGGACGCATCGGCATTCTGTAACCATAATTAAGTTTATTTACAAATAAGAAATCTCCAACCAGTAAAGTTCTTTCCATCGATCCAGTTGGAATCCCAAAAGGCTGCGTGATGAAAACGTGAATAATCGTCGCAAATACCACAGCAAAAGTCACCGAACCAATAAAAGTTTCTTTCTTTTTGCCTTCTTCATCAATACCTTCTTCTTCGATTTCTGGATTTTTGGAATAGTTAACCGTCGCCATAAAAATAAATGGCAAAATAACTGTCAACAAAGCATTAACTGGTCCTGTTTTTCCAAATTTTTTCATTAAAAAAACATGAAAAACCGACATCATAATTGGTCCAACAATCGGAAAATAAGCAATAGCAACCCACCACTTCGGATGTTTTGTTTCTTTTTGAATAATGAGATAGTTATAAAACGGAACAAATGCAAATAGCGGATTGTAACCCATGATCTTGAAAAGCTTCCAAGTCGAAAGCCCCATCAATACGCTAACAATCAAGACATAAATGCTATATTGTAATATATAATCCATAGAAATTTATTTTATGATTTAATATTTTTAAATGATTAGTAAGCAAATTTAAAAAATGTTACAATTTTAGGACAAACCTAAAACATCGTTCATTCCGAAAATACCTTTTTTGCGCACAATCCACTCAGAAGCGATTACCGCACCAAGTGCAAAACCTTTTCTGTTGAAAGCGGTATGTTTTAATTCGATTTCGTCAACGTTGGATCGGTAGAAGACACTGTGCGTCCCCGGAACCTCGTCTTCGCGAATTGCAAAAATGCCCAATTCTGCACCTTGTGTCTCTTCCAACTTCCAAGAATTAAAACTGGAATGCTTTATAATACCTTCTGCGATTGAAATCGCTGTACCACTCGGCGCATCTTTTTTATGAATATGATGAATTTCCTCTAGCTGACAATTATATTCATTTTGGAAAGCTTGCATCAATTGCGCAAGTTTTTCATTCATGGCAAAAAATAGATTAACACCTAAACTAAAATTGGATCCGTAGATAAAAGCCGTTTCGTTATCGATTGCGATTTTCTCAATTTCAGGTTTTTTCTCTAGCCAGCCCGTTGTCCCACAAACGACAGGAATCTGTTGCTCTAGACAGAATTTAATATTGTTAAAAGCCGCTTCTGGATTAGAAAATTCGATGACCACATCAGCATTATTTAAAGACTCAAGCGTAGGCGTTTCTTTAAGTCTTGCAACAACGTCATTACCTCTTTGTTGAGCAATTTCGTCTATAATTTGCCCCATTTTTCCGTATCCAACTAATGCTATCTTCATATTAATTTTTTAAAATCTATAGTTAAAACTAAGTCCAGCTTTGGTCGGCTGAACACTATACTGATCAGGAATTACCGTCGGGGAAATCGCCAAATCTGGATCCTTACGACCTTCGAACAAATGCGCGTCTACAACAGCATCGACAATATTTAAAATATAAATAAGTCCGGCAATACCAATTGCATAATCGCGTTGTCTTTTGTACTGATCTTGCGCATTACCAAGAACCGTTTTGTCAACTCCAGGAATATTCGAAAACTCATGTGGTTGTCCGTTAAGTTCGGCTACAAAGGCATTTCGATAACGATTGTAATTTTTTTGATTCCAAAGTGCGATACCAACGCCCGTCCCCACAGCACCCCAAACGATTGGGATTTTCCAATATTTTTTATTGTAATATTGACCAAGCCCAGGCAAAACAGCAGAATACAGTCCTGCTTTCATAGGACTGTATTTGACAAGGCCTTGCGGCGCGTTCTTTTTGTTAATCTCATCAAGAACCTCAACCTCAGATTTGTCGATTTTTGTGATTCCTGAATTGACTTTTAGAGTATCAGTTTTGATGGTGTCCGTCGTAGTTTGCGCAAAGCTAAATCCCGAAAGCATCAACATCAAAACCCAAACAATTTTATACTTCATCTACTTTTAATCTAGAAAGAATGAATTCTAATTCGGTTTCATTTTTAAAATCTAGAACGATTTTACCTTTTTTACCATTACCCGAAGATTTAATTTCTACCTCGGTTTCAAAAATATCGGATAAGGTTTTCTGAGCTTTTTTAATATGATTCGGAAGATTAACAACTTTCTCAACTTTTTCCTTTTTTTCAGGATTTTTAAGAAGCGTTGCTAATTTCTCAGCTTGACGAACGTTAAGTCCTTCTGCTAAAACTTTATCAAATAAATTCTTGCGATCAACTTCAGACTCAAGACTGATAATGGCACGACCATGACCAGCAGAAATTTGACCACTCCTAATCGCATTCTGAATATCAGGTGCTAAATTTAAAAGTCGAATCGCATTAGTAATCGTACTACGCTCTTTACCAACACGTTGACTTAATTTTTCTTGTGTTAAACCAATTTCTTCTAACAATCTTTGGTAAGTCAAAGCCACCTCGATTGCGTCTAGATTTTCACGTTGGATATTCTCCACAAGCGCCATCTCTAGCAACTCTTGGTCATTAACCAAACGAATATAAGCCGGAATACTTTTTAGTCCAGCTAATTTTGAAGCACGATAACGACGTTCACCAGAAATAATCTCGAACTTTTCGCCATCTTTACGCAAGGTAATTGGCTGAATAACACCAAGATTCGTAATCGATTGTGCCAACTCATTCAATGCTTTTTCGTCAAAATAAGTTCTTGGTTGGTTGGCATTTGGGTAAATATCTTCGATAGCCACCTCAACAATATTCCCCACCAAATCTTCTGCGCCAGCATCCTGAGCAGTGTTGATAAGACTTTTGCTTTCAGCGTTTAGGATAGCTCCCAAACCTCTACCCATTGCTCTTTTTTTATCTTTCATATTTTAAATTGATTTAGTAAAAACTTTCAATAATTAAGATTTTACTAATTTTTCATTTTTCAATAAAACTTCTTCCGCTAATTGAATATATTGGATCGCACCTTTACTTTCGGCATCATATTTAAGAATACTTTCTCCAAAACTTGGCGCTTCGCTCAACCTAACATTTCGACTGATAATTGTTTCGAAAACCATTTCAGGAAAATGCGAATTAACCTCTTCCACAACTTGATTCGACAATCTCAAACGGCTGTCATACATTGTTAAAAGAAGACCTTCGATATCTAAATTTGGGTTATGAATTTTTTGAACATTTTTAATCGTATTCAATAATTTGCCCAAACCTTCCAATGCAAAATACTCACACTGAATCGGAATAATAACAGAGTCCGAAGCCGTTAATGCATTTATCGTTATTAAACCTAAACTCGGCGCGCAATCGATAATAATGTAATCGTAATCTTTTTTAACCGATTCTAAAGCTTTGCGCATCATGTATTCGCGGTTTTCACGATCCACTAATTCGATTTCGGCAGCAACCAAATCGATATGCGATGGGATAATATCCACATTAGGAGAACTGGTTGGCAAGATGCATTTTCTAGCTTCTGCACTGTGTTCTAACAAATCATAAGTTGATGCGTTAACCTCTTCGATGCCTAAACCCGAAGTTGCATTCGCCTGTGGATCGGCGTCGATAAGAAGAATTCTTTTTTCTAAAACACCTAATGCCGATGCTAAGTTAACGGCAGTTGTCGTTTTGCCCACACCACCTTTTTGATTCGCTACACCTATAATCTTTGCCATAAAATTCAATTAATTCTCAAAAATACAATTTTTTAAAATGCTATATCCACAGGGATGTTTAGAGATTACATAAAGCATTATTATTCAACGGAATAGATGTAAAAAAAATTATCCACATTTTTAAATTAATGTGGATAAAATTTTAAATATTTAAAAAAGAAGGTTTTTACTCAATTTTCATAGAAATTGGAATCCTAAAGTAAGATCTTACAGATTCACCATCTAGCTTAGCAGGCGTCCATTTTGTTCTGATATCTTTAATAGTACGCTCTGCCTCTCGGTTAAAATCAGTATCTGTACCTTTTGCTTTAACATTAGAAACACTGCCGTCTTTCTCTACAACAAAAGTCACAACCGTACTGATAACGCCACTTTTATCAACTGCCGAAGTGTCAAAATTCTCACCAATTACACGTCGGAAAGCCTCTAAGCCACCTCTAAAACTTGCTTCAACATCCACATGTGACGGGATTTCGTGAGGATCTTTTGGCAGAACTGTACTAGTTGGTACAGTTGGTACATCGCTCGCCCCAATGATTTGCGGCGTAATTGGCGTATATCCGCTAGAAGCCGTTGGTACATCAACAGTCTCCGTCCCAATTGCAACATCATTAATCTCGGTTGTTGACGCAATTGGTTTCTCTTTATCAACATGACGACTTGGTGTCGGAACAATATATTCAACAGTATTAACAACTTGCTGCTGCTGTGGCGGTGTTGTAGTCTGCGGCGGCGTTGGCTCCTTGATATCTTTTTGGATATTAATCATCGTTGGAGGACCTGTTACAACATCCTCAATAATAGCCTCAGACTTAAAAGAATTAAAAATAAAAGGAAGAGCAGCAACACTAATAAATAAGCCAATACCGATAAACATCGCTTTTGACAGATTGCTTCCGTAATCATGTCTCAATTGATAAGCGCCATAAGCTTTGTTACGGTGTTCGAAAACTACTTCATCTAATCCTAAACCTCTTTTTTGAAGTTCCTTTAATAAATTTTCCATTTCATAAAAATTAATAGTTAGTAATCATTAAAAATAAATCTGCTCTTCAATAATATTTTATATTAATTACCACTTCACCAAAAAGAATACCATTTGATAGTTAAAATTTTAAATATTTAAAACTTTAACTATATACTTCACAATATATTTCCACAATCAAAATTTAACAATAATGCATTATTTTAAAAACTTAACTAAAATAAAAACCATATTTAATGAAAATAATTAGTATTTTCAAAACATGAAATCCACGCTAATTTTAGTTTTCACAATATTTCACTTTTTGTTAAATGCGCAAGATGGATTTCAGTTTGTCGATAAAAAATTAGATAAAATTGAAATCAAATTCGTTAATGTCAACAATCTTATTATTATTCCGATTAATGTTAATGGCGTTGATCTTAATTTTCTTCTCGATACAGGAGTATCAGAAACCGTGTTATTTAGTTTAGAAAACAAAGAAGTGAATTTTAAAAATGTTGAGAAATTAAAATTCACTGGACTTGGCGAAAACATTGACATCGAAGCCTTAAGATCGATCAACAACAGACTTAGTATCAACAACCAGTTTATAGATTCTTCGCATAAACTCAATATCATTCTTGATGAGAGTTTCAACATCTCAACAAGCCTTGGCTATCCTGTTAATGGGATAATTGGTTACTCTTTTTTTAAAAATTACCCAATCGAAGTTGATTATGTTAGCGAAAAGCTAAGAATCTATCAAAACGAAAACAAATTATTAAAACGTGTAAAAAAACATGAAGTTTTTAATATAAGTCTAGAACTTAATAAGCCTTACATGTTTGCTGATGTAGAAATGACACGCGAAAAGAAAAGCTCTAAACTACTTTTGGATTCAGGGAACACAGATTCTATTTGGCTTTTCCCAACTTTAATTCCAGGTTTTAATTACAATCGCCCAAATATTGATGATTATCTTGGCGCTGGTTTTAGTGGTGACATTTACGGAAAACGCAGTAGAATTCACGGCTTGTATTTTGGAAGATTCGAATTTATTACGCCCTTGGTCGCAATGCCAGATGCAACATCGATTGCGCATCTACAACTAGTGCCAGATAGAAAAGGATCAATCGGCTCGGAGATTTTCCGAAGATTTAATATGGTTTTTGATTATCCAAACGAGAAAGTTTACTTCAAGAAAAATAAATATTATGACGATCCTTTTTTGTTTGACCTTAGCGGACTCGAAGTAAGGCAAGATGGACTTACGTGGGAAAAAGACCTTGTAGAAGTTGAAACAAAATCTAGAAACACTGGCGGTACTAATGAGGAAAACGTCTATTCTAGCAGAGAAAATTTTCAATACAAATTTACATTAAAGCCAAAATTCGTTATTGCTGGAACACGAAAAGATTCACCTGCGCAACTCTCTGGATTACAAAAAGGCGATATTTTAGTGAAAATTGATGGTAAAAAAACATCAGACATGACCTTATCAAAAATTAATAAGATCCTAAAATCACAAGAAGGTAAAACCATTAAAATTGAAGTCGAAAGAAACGAAGATCCAATCATATACTATATTAAATTAAAAGACCCAATCCCTTACGAAGAACATTAATATGGAAGATACACTTACGAGCATCCGGACAAGGGTAAGATTCAAACTAAAAACAAGCTTGACGCCCGATGAATATTCGGAAAATATAAAAAACTATTTAAAAGAAAACAACAAAGAATTCACAGGAAATATCAATCGTGAAGTTGCTACTATTTTTGTCAAAAACGAGAATAACAATTACTGGAAACCCAACCTCGCTTTGAGAACCGAAATCGAAGATGGACAAACCTACATTCGTGGTATTTTTGGGCCAAGCTCGGCTGTGTGGACGTTTTTCATGTTTTTGTACTTTATATTTTCGATACTTTGGATGACATTTTTCACCATGTATTATGTCGAAAAACAAATCAACTCCAACGATTTCCCGTGGGCATTAAGCGCATCATTTGTGGCTTTGGCATTGGTTTTAGGAACTTATATCGCCGCACAAATTGGACAACGACTCTCTAAAAAAGAAATGAAAAAATTAAGAAAATTCGCTGAAGAATCGACACTTCCACACGAAATGAAATCTAACGAGGAAGTTTAGATTTAGCATAAAAATGTCTCAATTTTAAACCTAAATTCAAAATGAAATACTGAAACGGTTTTTGCTTTTTGTAATATTTTTCAATAAAAATCTGCATCGCACCATAAAATCTTTGAAGATAAACTTCATCTTTCATCGTGCTTTCACCTTTATAATGCAGAATTGAATATTTCCCGTAATAGTAGTTTTGATAGCCGTGTTGTGCAATGGTATAACACAAATCAATGTCTTCACCATACATAAAGTAAGCTTCATCAAAACCACCAACTTCCCTATAAACAACTTTTTTAACAATTAAAAAAGCTCCTGTAAAAACCTCACATTCAGCGATTTCAAATTCTCCGATGTCATTACGGTAATAAGTTTTAGCAGTCGATTTTTTAGAAAAAGGTGTAAACAACTTCTCAAAAGAATTGCGCATATCAGGCACAGAACGTTTACTCTCTGGCAAGAAAACACCTTGTTTATCATGCATTCTCACGCCAAGACAACCAAATTTCGGTTTAGAATCTGCAAAATCCAAAAGTTCTTTAATATAAAAACCTTCGATTTCCGTATCTGGATTTAGAATTAAAATATATTCACCTTTTGCATGTTCGACACCGATATTATTAGCGATCGAAAAACCATTATTTTTTTGAGAAGCAATGAAATTAACTTTCGGAAACTCTTGAATTAAATTCTTCCAATCATCATTTGGAGACAAATTATCCACAACAAGGATTTCGAAATTAACATCAGTAAAATATTTATTAATCGACAAAATACAATTGCGAAGCAAATCCGCAACATTATAATGAACAATAACAACACTTATTTTTACCATCAAGTCCTTCTTCTATAGTTTTTCGTTATAAGGCAAACGATTGACGATCGATCTTCCTAACGATATTTCGTCAGCATATTCGAGCTCATCACCAACGGAAATTCCGCGTGCAATACTCGAAAAATGAACATTAAATTGCTTAAACTTTTTATAAATATAATAAGCCGTCGTGTCGCCTTCCATCGTAGCACTTAGCGCAAAAATCAATTCTTTAACTTCGCCAGTTTCCAGCTTTTTTTCGATACTATCAATATGCAATTGCGCAGGACCAACACCTTCCATTGGCGATATTTTACCACCAAGCACCAAATATTTCCCTTTGAATTTTGACGTATTCTCAATCGCCATAACATCGCGAACATCTTCGACAATACAAAGTACTTCCGCATTTCTTTTGTCATCCGCACAGATCTCGCAAATATCATTATCCGAAAAATTATGACAATCTTTACAGTATTTAATATCCGTCACTAAATTCTGAATCGCATTTCCTAAAGCCACACCTTGCGACGCTGGTTGTCTAAGAAGATGCAACGCCAAGCGCAATGCAGACTTTTTCCCTATGCCAGGAAGTCCAGAAATCTCATCAACCGCTTTAGCCAAAACTTTACTTGGATAATCCATTTACTTCTTAAGACTTTCCTTTCTTTCGTAGGTTACAAAACAATAATTGAATGCATTTTTTTCGTCTTTGCTATGACAATCTCTTTTGGTTTCTGCCCAAATTTTAGAATCAATTTTAGGAAAGAAAACATCAGCATCCATTTCTCCCTCAACAATTGTCACTTCCAATCGATCCACCAAGTTTATCGTTTGCGAGTAGATATTTCCACCGCCGAGTACAAAAACTTCGCTATCAATTTTTTTAGCATGCTTTAAAGCTTCTTTCAAACTTGGTACAATCAAAATCCCTTCTTCAAACCAATTATCCTTTCTACTAACCACAATATTGGTACGGTTAGGAAGTGGACGACCAATACTTTCGTAGGTTTTGCGCCCCATAATAATAGGATGACCAGATGTTAGATTTTTAAAATGTTTTAGATCTTCGGGAAGATGCCACAAAAGTTGATTATCTTTTCCAATGGCATTATTTTTCCCCATTGCTACAACAATACTTACCATGTTGAAAAAATTGTTTATTTTACAAAACTACATCTTCTACAGTTTTAAAAAAAATTTATACAACTTAGATTTTTAATTTTTGTAATTTTGATGTTTAAAATTTTAGAAAAATCATTTATGAAAAAATATTTCATCCTTTCCGCAGTTGCTTTTATGATGTTGATGTCATGTAATAAGGATAAGGAAATTCTTAATAATCTCAACGACTACAATATCTCCATGGAAAGCAAAGGTTATCACTTTGGTGACAAGCTTAACATTCCGCAAGAGGTTCTTAACAATGCCGAAAGCATTAGTATTAATTTTGGTGACAAAGAAACGAGTAATTTAGTTATCGACCCTAAATTCTTCACACTTGGCGACAATGCGGTAACTTTTAATATCAAAAAGAAAGATGGCCAAGTTTTGACACAAGATGCCACCATTAATGTTTTTGCTAAAAACCCTGAAGCAACAATCGCCTACGACATCATTGCAGAATATCCACATAATCCTCAAAATTTTGTACAAGGTTTCCAAATTGAAGGTAACACCATCTACGAAAGTGATGGTCAAAACGGCGCTTCACAAATCTTAAAATATACACTTGGATCAACAACGCCAATTGTTGCAACTAAAAATCCGGAAGATGTTTTTGCTGAAGGCAGCACAATTATTGGCGATAAAGTCTACCAATTAACTTGGAAGAATAAAAAAGGCTTTATTTATGACAAAGCAAGTTTAAAACTTCTTTCAGAATTTGCTTATCCAGATGAGATTGGCGAAGGTTGGGGTTTAACTTACGATGGACAATATTTGATTTTATCAGACGGAACAAAAAGCATTTATTTCTTAGATCCGAAAAATCCATCAAAAATCGTTCGCGAAATCGCAGTTGCTGGCAATACAGAATCTTACGACCAAATTAATGAACTAGAATATTACAAAGGCTACATCTATGCGAATGTGTGGATGAAACCAATTATCTTGAAAATCGATCCAAAAACTGGTGAAGTTGTTGGCAAAATGGATTTCACAAACATTGCAAAAGAAAACACAACAAGCACAGATAACGTCCTTAACGGCATCGCCTTTAAAGGTGAAAATATGCTAGTTACTGGTAAAAACTGGCCAAAAATCTATGAAGTGAAATTCAAATAATTTCTAATAATAAGAATTCAAAAAGTCCAAGTTGATGCTTGGACTTTTTTATTTATTTTTGAATTATAAATCGCTAATCTTATTTATTAAATGAAAAACTTATTGTTTTTGTTCTGTTTGATGCCTTTTTTGTTGTTTAGTCAAATCGAAATAAAATCCGACAGCCTTAACTTAAGAGACAGTCAAGGGATTTATTTTGACGACTATGACAACATCTATTTGTACAATGCAAAAAGTTTTAGTTTCACTAAGTATGATACTTTAGGTCTTAAAGCTGCGCAACAAATGCTGCCAAGACCTTTCCGAGCACAAGCGATTAATAATCCGCTTAACATCGTTTTCTTTTCCGAGAACACACAAGAGATTAAACTAACGGACGCCAATCTTAATGACATCCAAAACATACGCCTTTCGGAGAATTTTAATTTCATAAAAAGAGTCTATGTTGAAGATCAACAAAGCCTTTGGCTACTGGATGATAGCTCGAAAAAGTTAATTCAATATAATTATAGAAATAACAAAATCGTTAACAGCTTCCCTTTTTACCAAAACATGGAAGACATCCTCGACATGTTGGTGTACGAAAACAAAGTTTATTTATTAAAGAAAAATTCTTTTTTAGTTTTAAATTTAAGAGGCGAAATTCTTGATAAAATCGAACTAAATCTACCAACAAAACTAAAACGTGAAAACGAGACAATTTTAGTTTTTACAAAACCCGAACTCATCCAATATTCCACCGACAAAAAAGTAAAAAAATTGAGTTATAAACAAGACTCAGAAATTGTGGATAAAAATAAGTCAGGATTTTTGGTTCGCAGCAAAAACAAGCTATATCTTTACAAGCCCGAGTCGTAAAACACTCAAGCTTAATAATCAATAACTTAGAACAAAATAAGATCATGCATATTGCTGTAACTGGAAATATTGGCGCAGGAAAAACGACTTTAACAAGAATGCTTTCTAAACATTACGAGTGGGAAGCGCAGTTCGAAGACGTTGATCACAACCCTTATTTGGACGATTTTTATGGTGATATGTCAAAATGGTCTTTTGCATTGCAAATCTACTTTTTGGGAAGCAGATTCCGTCAAGTTAAAGAGATTCGTGACAGTGGAAAAAACGTTATCCAAGATCGTACGATCTACGAAGACGCACACATTTTTGCAGAAAATCTTGCAGAAATGAACCTGCTTTCGGAGCGCGATTATAAAAATTATTTATCAGTTTTTAACTTGATGAAAGACTTCGTTTCGGCACCAGATTTGCTAATCTATTTAAAAGCCGAAATACCAACTTTGGTACGTCAAATTGCGAAGAGAGGACGCGATTACGAGACAAGCATTAGTATCGATTATTTGTCAAAACTTAATAACAAATACGAGAGTTGGATTTCTAATTACAAAGAAGGAAAACTCCTAGTTATCGAAGTTGACAAATTAGATTTCGTTGAAAAACCTGAAGATTTTGGTTACATTCTGGAAAGAATTGACGGAGAACTGAACGGTTTGTTCTAGACAAAATTTCGGTAATTGAAGGATATGGCTAACTGCCAACAATGAAGATTGACACTTTATTATTACAAAAATCCTAAAAAAACCTTATCATGTTAGAGGTTATATACACCAGTAATTGCCCGAAATCCCGAGCTATTCTCGAATACTTGGACGAGCACAACATCAAGTTCCAATTAATTGATCTAAAGACGCATCAATTATCTGTTTTAGAACTTAAAAATTTGGTTAAAAAACTAAATATTAAGCCGCAATATTTCTTAGAAAGAATCAACAAATGGAAAGAAAAAATCGGTGCCAAAATCGAAGCTTTAACCGACGATAACATCTATGAAATCTTACGTACAACGCCAGATTTAATAGAAAGTCCAATCCTAATAAAAGGACAGGTAGCAATGCTCGGAACACCGGTTGACAACATCAAATTCTTTGTTGAAAACTCGTAATAAAAGGACTTTGATAAAAACTTGAAAAAAAATTAACATAGAATATTCTATTTATTTTAAAAAAGATTTGTCAATGCGAAAAAAAATTCGTTATTTTGCAACCTCAAATATCATATAGTAAAAAGAACATCGAGATATGTCAAGAATTTGCCAAATAACAGGTAAGCGTGCAATGGTAGGAAACAACGTTTCTCACGCAAACAACAAAACGAAAAGACGTTTTGAAATTAACTTATTAGAGAAGAAATTTTTTCTTCCTGAGCATGGTAAGCATGTAACTCTAAGAGTTTCTGCTCACGGATTAAGAGTAATCAACAAGATTGGAATCGAAGAAGCTATTGAAAGAGCTGTAAGAAACGGATTTATTAAATAATTTTAAGCAATGGCAAAAAAAGGTAACAGAGTTCAAGTAATTCTAGAGTGCACAGAGCACAAAGAAACAGGTATGGCTGGGATGTCTCGATACATCACTACCAAAAACAAAAAGAACACTACTGAAAGATTGGAGCTTAAAAAATTTAACCCAGTTCTTAAGAAGTACACTCTACACAAAGAAATCAAGTAATCTAATCCATTAAAGATATTTAAAAATGGCAAAGAAAGTTGTAGCAACCCTTAAAGATGGTTCATCTAAAAAGATGACTAAAGTTGTGAAAATGGTAAAATCTCCAAAATCAGGAGCTTACGTTTTCGAAGAAAAAGTAATGAATGCAGACGACGTAGATTCTTATTTGAAAAAATAATTCTACAAGATTTGTAATTGTATAAATTAACTACTCAATTTTTGGGTAGTTTTTTTATTATCTTTGAGGAAAGATTTTCTGAAACAAATATCAAACATTCGATTTCCACAAAATCTATAATCAAAATTTAAAATTCGAAATTCTCTGAAATGAGTTGGTTCAAAAAAATATTTAAAAAAGAAGAAAAAGAAAGTCTTGACAAAGGACTTGAAAAATCTAGAGAAGGTTTCTTTGATAAAATTTCTCGTGCGGTTGTTGGTAAAAGTACCGTAGATGACGAGGTTCTGGATGATCTAGAGGAAGTGCTAATCGCTTCCGATGTTGGTGCAGAGACAACCATTAAAGTCATCAAAAGAATTGAAGACCGTGTTGCAAGAGATAAATATGTTAACGTATCCGAACTTGACAATATATTAAGAGAAGAAATTTCGGGCTTATTATTAGACAATCCTCACGCCTCAACCGAGAATATTGACATGAGCAAAAAACCTTATGTCATCATGGTTGTTGGTGTTAACGGTGTTGGAAAAACGACGACTATCGGGAAACTGGCACATCAATTCAAATCCCAAGGTCTTAATGTGTTTCTTGGTGCTGCCGATACTTTCCGTGCTGCTGCCGTAGATCAATTGGTTATCTGGAGCGAGCGTGTTGGTGTACCAATTGTAAAACAAGCCATGGGATCGGATCCTGCTTCGGTTGCATTTGATACGGTACAATCGGCGGTTGCGCAAAATGCAGATGTTGTAATTATTGACACCGCCGGGCGACTACACAACAAAGTTAATTTGATGAACGAACTTTCTAAAATTAAACGTGTTATGCAAAAAGTTATTCCTGATGCACCACACGAGGTTTTACTAGTTCTTGATGGCTCTACAGGACAGAACGCTTTTGAGCAAGCAAAACAATTTACAGCAGCAACAGAAGTTAATGCTTTAGCGGTTACCAAATTGGACGGAACAGCAAAAGGCGGCGTGGTTATCGGTATTTCGGATCAATTTCAAATTCCTGTAAAATATATTGGAGTGGGAGAAAAGATGGAAGATCTACAACTATTCAATGGTATGGAATTTGTTGACTCATTTTTTAAGAAGAAATAATATTTTTTCCAATAAACACAAAATCACACAAAATATTAACTTAAAAAATTAAATTATGAGTTGGCTAGGATGGATAATTTTTGGATTAATTGCTGGAGCAATTGCAAAAATGTTAAGACCAGGTAATGATCCTGCAGGATGGTTAATCACCATTATTATTGGTATACTAGGGAGTATGTTAGGGGGCTTTATAGCTGACCTTATTGGTTTTGTGAAACCCGATAGTTTTTGGAGCTTTTCGAATTGGGTCTTCTCAATAGCAGGAGCTATTTTATTACTCTTCATCTATAGTAAACTGACTACTAAAAGATAAGCTTTAATATACTTAAAAGATAAAAACGTTTAGAATTTCTAAACGTTTTTTTTATTTTATTGTAAATTACATAATATTTATTATTTTAGCATCATCAATCCTAAAATAATTTTTATGAAAAAAATCTTTACAAGTGTTTTAGCTTGCGGATTATTTACTACAGCTTTTGCACAATGGAGTCCGACTTCTATGCAAGGTGAAAAACTTCGACCAGAGATTAATGCTACAACACATTATTCTTTAGATTTAGAAGCTTTACGTTCTCAACTTAAAAGCGCTAAAGAGATGGGCAAGGGAGCGAAACCAGTTATTGTATCCTTACCCACTCTGGATGGAAAAATAGAAAAATTTGCAGTTTACAGTCTTCCTGTAGTCGTAAAATCATTAGCCGACAAATACCAATTGGGCTCTTATACAGGGGTTGGTGTCGATGATCCTACGAAGTATGTTAGATTTAGTACTGCTCCTAATGACTTCCAGTCGATGCTTTATCAAAATGGAAAGTACGAATTTATTGAGCCTCAAAATGCTGCAAAAACTGTATATGCTGTTTTCCCAAAAACAAATAAAAATTCTACAGAAAAAGCTTTTGAATGTAAGGTAAATGAATCTTTTGCATCGAAACAAGATCTTGAAAAATTGGCTAAAAACTCGGATTTCAGTAATCGTGCTAACGATTTCCAAAAGAATAGCGACAAAAAATACCGTACTTATAGACTAGCATTATCTGTAACTGGTGAATATACGCAATACTTCGGTGGCGTTCCACAAGCGCTTACAGCGATGAATGCTACGATGACCCGGGTAAATGGTGTTTTTGAAAAAGATTTTGCAATCCATCTTAATTTGCAAGATTTCCCTCAATTAATATATACTGACCCTAATACCGACCCTTATTCTCCTGCCTCATCCGGAGCGTCAGGAGCTTGGAATAACGAAATCCAAAAAACTTTAACCAGTGTTATTGGAAATGCTGCCTACGACATAGGACATCTTTTCGGTAGATCTGGAGGTGGTGGTTCTGCAGGAGATATCGGTAATGTTTGTCGTGATGCAGGAGGACCGACTGATAGTACTTCAAAAGGATCTGCTTATACTTCACCTGGATCTGGTGCACCAGCAGGAGATAGTTTTGACATCGATTATGTTGCACATGAGATGGGGCATCAATTTGGTGCTTGGCATACCTTTGCTCACGGAATACACTCAGGCAGTGTAGCACATATGGAACCAGGATCAGGATCTACAATTATGGGATACGCTGGGATCACCAGCTATAATGTACAACAACACTCTGATCCTTATTTCCACGCTATAAGTGTAAAACAAGTTCAGGATTATGTTAACACGCAAGCTTGTGATGTTAACACACCTATTACTAATAACCCGCCTGTAATTGCAGCAATGCCAGACGTAACTATCCCTAAAGGAACTGCTTTCGTACTAACAGCTTCTGCAACTGATGCAGAAAACGATGCTCTTATTTATACTTGGGAGCAATATGATGGTGCTACAGCGGCTGTTACAACGGTTACAGGAAATAACACACAAGGACCAAAGTTCCGCTCAATAATGGGAACTTCAAGTCCAACAAGATACTTCCCTAAATTATCAATGGTATTAGCTGGTACACTAAGCAGCGCTACTGAATGGGAAGCTGTATCTAATGTTGCAAGACCTATGAATTTCCGAGTAACAGTGAGAGACAACAACCCTGATGTTAAGCAACAACAAACGCAATTTGGGGCTCAAAAGGTAACTGTTGGTAACGATGGACCTTTTAAAGTTAACACTACTAAAGTATATACCAACGCACCATCACCAATCCAATGGGATGTTGTGAATACAACAGCAGCACCTTATAATGTTTCTAATGTAAAAATAGACTATACAACAGACAATGGAACAACTTGGACAACATTAATTGCTTCTACACCAAATACAGGAACTGCAAATGCTGATTTAACAAGTTTAACATCAGGAAGCAATATTAAATTAAGAGTTTCTGCAATTGGAAATGTATTCTACGCAGTCTCTAATGTAACGGTATCGTCAATGGTTGGATGCGATGGAACTGCTCCTGCAGGTCTTACAGCCACCGGAATCACCCAAACATCTGCACAAGCAGCTTGGGATCCGATTGCTAATGCGACTTATAATTTCAAATACAAAAAAGCTGGTGATAGCAACTGGATAGAAGCTAATGGTTTAACAACAAACTCATACAACTTAACTTCTTTGAGCATTAATACATCTTATGACATTAGTGTAGCAGCAGTTTGTAACGGTACAGTTGGCGCATTTGCAAACTATAACTTTACAACAAAAGGCATAGAATATTGTACTGCTACAGCAGGAAATGCAACATTCGAAAGTATTAGCAATGTTACTTTTGCAGACATTAACAAAAACTCTACTGCAACAGTTGGTTATGAAGATTTCACAAGCGTTGTAGGTAATGTGACGAAAGGTACTACTTACGATTTCACTGCTAAATTCTCGGGTACAAGTTATTCGTCTGACCAAGTAATTGTTTGGATTGACTACAATAAAGATGGCGACTTCGATGATGCAGGTGAACAAGTATTAGTATCTGCTAAAAAGACTTCACCATGGACTGGTAGCATTACAATCCCAGCAACTGCAGCTACAGGAACTACAAGAATGAGAGTTCGTCTACAAGATACTTCTTTAGGTCCTAACGCAACACCTTGTGGAAGTAGCAATTACGGTCAGGTTGAAGATTACACACTTAATATAGGAACTTTAGCAGTTAATGATGTACAAGCTAACAATAAGTTACAAGTATATCCTAACCCTGCAACAGATATGATTAACATTTCTAATATTACAGCTAAATCTACTTACCAAATCGTAAATATGGCTGGTCAAGTTGTAGCAAATGGTCCGACAGACGGTAAAGTTCAGGTTTCAAAATTGGATAAAGGTGTATACATTATCACTGTTGAATCTAATGGTCAAAAATCTCAAACTAAATTCATCAAGAATTAATACATAAATTCTTAGTAATAAATAAGCCCTTCCAGATTTTGGAAGGGCTTTTATTTTTTTTAAAATTTTAAAAGAAATTAAAGTGAATTTAGCTTTTCAATAAAATCTTTAGTCGCTATTTCTAAGTCTTGAAAACTCGAATTATTATAGACTACGAAATCCGCTTTTTTAATTTTTTCACGCTCTGGCATTTGTTTTTCAATAACTTTCTCAACTTCACGATAAGTTTTCCCATCACGATCCATGACACGTTTTATCCTTGTATTTTCGTCCGCCGTAACTAACAAGCTTTTAAAACATTTTTTATGAAGTCCAAGTTCAAACAACAAAGCAGTCTCTTTAAACAAAAATCTCGCATCATGATTTTTAACCCAATTTTCAAAATCGATAGCCACAGCAGGATGAATTAAATGATTAAGCTGCTCTAGTTTTGATTTATCATTAAAAACAATATCCGACACATACTTTAGATTGTATACACCGTCAGTATAAGCCTTCTCCCCTAGTAATTCTTTTATTTTCTGAATTAAAACTTCATCTTCATTAACTATATCTTTTGCACAATCATCAGAATAATAAACTGCAAAACCTTCGCTCTCAAGAATCTCAGCTACACTTGTCTTTCCCGAGCCAATACCACCAGTTAATCCAATGATATTCCTTGTTCTTTGTTCTTCCATTTTAATAACCAAAAACTTCGTTGAAAGAATAAGTTTGATCCAGTCTTACACCTTTTTCAGTCATTTTTAAACTTGCTAATTCGTTGTGCGCATCATGTTCAAAATAAATAAGATATTCGTTATCCACACATTGTTTTAAGAATTTTTCCTTCTCAGCTACTGTCAACAAAGGTCTTGTATCATAGCCCATCACATACACCAACGGAATATGTCCAGCAGTCGCAATAAGATCTGCCGCAAAAACAATCGTTTTTTCTTGATATTGGATAACAGGCAACATTTGCTTTTCTGTATGACCATCCACAAAGATGACATCCATTTTCAATTCTGGCGCAAATCCATAATTTCCCGTTTTAGGAATCGGCAAAAAGTTAAGTTGACCACTTTCTTGAATTGGCAAAATATTCTCCTTTAGGAAGCTTGCTTTCTCGCGAGGATTTGGATTAACCGCCCAATCCCAATGGTTTTCATTAGACCAAAAATGTGCATTCTTAAATGCAGGACGATAACCCGATCTGTCATCATTCCATTCGATAGCGCCACCACAATGATCAAAATGCAAATGCGTCAAAAATACATCTGTAATATCTTCTCTTACGAAACCATACTTTGACAAGTTTTTGTCCAAACTATCATCGCCCCAAAGCGAATAATGTCCAAAGAATTTATCATCTTGTTTATTACCAAGACCGCAGTCGATAAGGATTAATTTTTTACCATCTTCAACTAGCAAAGAGCGCGTACCGAGTTCGATAAGGTTTTTCTCATCAGCAGGGTTGGTTTGTTTCCAAATAGATTTTGGGACGACGCCAAACATCGCACCGCCATCTAACTTGAATTTTCCACATTGTATGGGATATAATTTCATATATATTTTTTATTTGATTTAAATTTAAAATAATTCGCCCGGACTTTTAGGCTTGGTTAAATTAAGATGCCTATAAGCTTTCTCCGTAACTTCCCGACCACGCGGCGTTCTAATAATAAAACCTTCCTGAATTAAATAAGGTTCATAAACTTCTTCCAAAGTTTCAGGATTTTCGCCAATCGAAGTTGCCAAAGCGCTGATACCAACAGGTTTTGCTTTAAAATTCTGAATCATCGTCAACAAAATCTTATTGTCCATTTCGTCCAAACCAAATTCGTCAACATTAAGAGAATCCAGAGCATATTTAGTAATATTAATTTCGATTTCACCGTTACCTTTTATCTCTGCAAAATCGCGTACACGACGAAGCAAAGCATTAGCAATTCTCGGCGTACCACGACTACGTCTTGCAATTTCAATTGCAGCATCTTCGTAGATTTTAATACCCAAAACTCGGGCACTTCTAACGATAATTGTTGACAGCAATTCGATATTATAATATTCTAATCGCGACTGAATCCCAAATCGCGCCAACAAAGGTTTTGTCAACATACCAGATCTTGTCGTTGCGCCAACCAATGTAAAAGGATTTAATCCAATCTGTACGCTTCGAGCATTAGGTCCAGTTTCTAACATAATATCGATCTTGAAATCCTCCATCGCAGAATACAAATATTCTTCAACAATAGGCGAAAGTCGATGGATCTCATCAATGAACAAAACATCGTTTTCTTCAAGGTTGGTCAACAAACCAGCAAGGCTTCCTGGCTTATCAAGTACTGGCCCAGAAGTAATTTTGCAACCAACGCCCAACTCATTTGCGATAATGTGCGACAAAGTGGTTTTCCCAAGACCTGGTGGTCCATGCAAAAGAACATGATCTAAAGCTGCACCACGGTTTTTGGCTGCTGCGACAAAAACTTCTAGATTTTCTAAAGTCTTACGTTGTCCCGCAAAATCCTGAAACGTCTGGGGACGAATTTGCTCCTCACTCATCAACTCTTCAGGCGAATAATTGTCTTTATCGGGATGAAGAAACTCCGGCATTGTGTTAAAATATTAATGTTGATACTCAAAGATAAGATTTTCTCCTCGGAAAAAAAACCTAGCAAGCGACTAATAAAAAATAAATTAAAAATTAGGTTTAATATAATTTTGTAAAGCACTGAATTAAAAGTAAATTTGTAGAAATCTAATAAAAAAAGTAAAAATATATGTCAACTTACGTAGTTGTTGGTCTTCAATATGGAGATGAAGGAAAAGGTAAAATAACCGACGTTCTGTCTGCAAAATCTGACTATGTTGTACGCTTCCAAGGTGGCGATAACGCAGGTCACACCGTATACGTAGGCGAGGAAAAATTCGTACTTCACCTTCTGCCTTCTGGCGTATTACAATGTAAAGGAAAATGCATCATCGCGAATGGCGTGGTTGTTAATCCTAAAGCATTCATCAAAGAAATTGAAACTATCGAATCTAAAGGTCTAAAAACTGACCACGTATTCATCAGCCGTAGAGCGCATGTTATCATGCCTTATCATATCTTGATGGACACTTACCGCGAAGAAGAAAACGGTGGTACACAAATCGGAACTACAAAAAAAGGAATTGGACCTTGCTACGAGGATAAAATTGCTAGAATTGGTATCCGAATGATTGACCTTTTGAACCCTGAAGTTCTTCGTGAAAAAATCGAAAAAAACTTAAAAGTAAAAAATTCAATTTTTGAAAAATATTTCGAAAAACCAACTTTAGATGTTGAAGAAATTTATAATGAATTCCTTGCTTTAGGTGAAAGGTTAAAAGACAGAATCGTTGATACAGAGCTAGAAATTAACGAAGCAATTCGTGACAACAAAAATATCTTGTTCGAAGGTGCACAAGCCTTAATGCTTGACATCGATTTCGGAACTTATCCATACGTAACATCATCTTCGCCATCGACAGGTGGCGTTTGTACAGGAGCTGGTGTGCCGCCGACAGCTTTACAAAACTTAATTGGGGTTGCAAAAGCTTATACAACAAGAGTTGGTAACGGACCTTTCCCGACAGAGTTGGACAACGAACTAGGTGAAAATATTCGTCAAATCGGAGGTGAATTTGGTGCGACAACTGGTCGTCCTCGTAGAACTGGCTGGTTAGATTTGGTATCGCTAAAACACGCTTGTATGATCAATGGTATTAATAATCTTGTGATCACGAAATTGGATGTTTTATCAAATATCGGAAAACTAAAAATTGCTACACATTACAAAACTGAAGACGGAAAAGTTATCGACTACTTCACATCTTCAACAACTAAATTGTACAATTACGAACCTATCTATGAAGAGCTTGAAGGTTGGGAAGAAGATATCACAAAAGCAAGATCTTATGATGAACTTCCTGCTAATGCTAAAAAATACATTGAGTTTATAGAGAATTATTTAGGCATCAACGTATATTTAGTTTCTGTTGGACCAGAACGCTCGCAAAACATTATCAGAAAAGAGTTATTCTAAAATATAAAACCTTTTAAAAGCTTCGAATTATTCGGAGCTTTTTTATTTAATTTAAGAAATTTTAAGTTTTTTAACATTTCTTTTTAACAACTTTGGAATTGTAATTGTCATTGCTAACACGATAAACAAAATTATTTCGTTATACATCATAACGATATAATTATAAAAGGAGATTGTTATGAAAAAGATATTTTTAAGCGGATTCGCTACGATAATGTTGGTTGTTTCTTGTAATAAACAAGATAAGCAGGTTGAAAAATCTTTAGAGCAACAAAAAATTGAATATCAAGCTCGACAATTAGACATTGAAAAACAAAAGCTAGCTATCGAAAAAGAAAAAATGGAGTTTGAAAAAACAAAAATGAAAGATAGCATTGCAAAAGCTGAAGAGACTAAAAAAGCCGTTGTTAACAATACGTCAACATCTACTAAAAAGAAAAGAAGTTCTGGCTCATCAAGCAATAACAACAATAATAGTTACGCCAGCTCATCTGGTAGCTCTAACGCTGGATCGTCTTCTGGTACAACAACCACGGCGCCTCAGAAAAAAGGTATGAGTTCTGCTGCTAAAGGTACCATTATTGGTACAGTTGGTGGTGCTGCAGCTGGGGCAATTATTTCTAAGAAAAATCCAGGACTTGGTGCTGTAATTGGCGGCGTTGTAGGTGGTGCAACTGGTTATACCATTGGTAGATCCGAAGACCGAAAGTCTGGTCGTGTACAAAGAAAGTAGTAGTTAGTTATATATTTTTATGAAAAGATTGTCTATTTTTAGGCAATCTTTTTTTATGCTGTATCTACTGCTGACAACAACTTTATTACTTATTATCTTTTATGGATTAGGAAATCTGTATCAAAAGTTGTTGCCTTTTTATGAAGAAAGAATTTCGACTAATATTTTTATTGGACTTTCGATTACAACAGCAATTTGGACATTAGCTGCTTTTTTCGTTCCTATTAATTATATAGTAGAAATAGTTTTTTCGATTGTAGGTATTATTTCTTTCATCTATTTTAAAGCCTATCAAAAGTTTTTTATCTTTTTTAAACGACAGTCAAAGTTTTTCTATTTCTGTTTGTTAGTAATATTGCTTGTCGGTAGTTGTTACCCTTTCATTCTCGATCATTTTGGATATTATGTTCCAACAATTAAATGGACACAAGAATATGGATTGGTCAAAGGTATTTCTAATCTTGATATGCTTTTGGGACAATATTCGCCTTGGCATATTTTACAAACGGGATTTTCAAATTTTATCGATCCTTATTTAAGACTGAATACTTTTTTACTGATTGTATTTCTAGTCTACATTTTCGAATCTCGAGCTTGGATCGGTCTAGTTTTCACGCCAATATTTTTTGTTTTTGCACAATCGCCAAGTCCAGATTTACCAACCTTGATATTAAGTTTTATCATTGTTAAAGAAGTTCTCAGCCAATCGCGACATGCAAAGTTTTTGTTTCTATTGTCATGTTTAACATTCATTATAAAACCTACATCCTTCTGGTTAATAATCTTTTCCTTCATTTATTTTTGGTTTATCAAACGCAACAAGGTTATTTCTTTATTGCCAGGCTTTTGTTTAATCCTACTCTATTTTTTAAAAAACATTTGGACGTTTGGACATCCATTTTTCCCTATTGGTTTTCCAGATTTGGACTTAAGTTGGCAACCAAATCCAATACTTTTAGAACTTTCTAAACAAACCAGCACAGAGCTAAGCTACGATTTACAGTACAGTTATCAGGATATACAAAAATTCAGTTTTAAAGATTATGTTTTTAATTGGCTAAATCTTGACGGCATCAAAGGCATTATCCACAAATTATTTGTGTTAACTCTTGTTGGACTCGTTTTTTTATCAGTTTTAAAAAAGAAAAAAATAATAAGTCTATTAGTCGGATGTATTTTATTAAAAAATATTTTAGTGCTTATATTTTCCGCTCAATATCGTTTGTTTTTGGATGTTTTCTTAATCGCTGGGATTGTAATTTTCGCTAAAACTTGGTTTTCATTTGCGAAATTAGGTTTCATTAGTTTATCGATTGTAGCCATTATCATTTTAAGCATTCCGCAAACTTTACAAAATTCAATACCAAGCTTTAGTCTAGGAAAAATGATGACAGGTTGGGATGCAAAACAATTATTGCGTCCATCTACTTTTTCATTAAATAAATACAAAACTTATCAAATCGGAAATCTGAAATTCAATATTGTTAAAGATTATCCTTTCTCATTTGACACTGCATTACCTGCAATTTCGCCCGATTATCTTCTCGATTACCAAAAAGCGGGCATCTTTCCCCAAAAAATAGGTCTGTACTTAAAAAATGGATTTGTTTGGAAAAAAATGAGCCCTCAAGAACAACAAGAACTCCAAAGGATTATTAAACAAGTATCTCCTTAACATCCTTTTATTCATCAATATTTAGCCATAAAAAAACCTCCACATAAGGTGGAGGCAAAAACACAAATGATGAAAAAAATTATTGAGATCCTAAATTAAGAGTAATTAAACTCCAATTCATTGATCTATGTTAAGAAATGAAAAAAGAATTTTTCGAGAATCTTAACGTCGGCGAATTTAACGTATTTTTTATTAAATGCAAACTTTTTTTCCATTTTTTTAAAACCATGCTATGCATAAATAATTTTTACAAGAAAAAAAATAATTCACAATTAATTAAGATTTCAATTAAAAAAACGAATAAAATCCTAAAAAAAAATTTATTTTTAGCCGTATCATTAATGTACTTGAAATTTTTATTGTATAAAAATAATCACTTTTATAATTTTGACTCACATTTATTAATCAAAAATTCAAAAACTATTGAAATATGTGCGGAATTGTATGTATGTTTGATGCAAAACAAAAAACAGAGACACTAAGACCTCAAATCTTAGAAATGTCCAAAAAAATCAGACATCGTGGACCAGATTGGTCAGGAATATTCCAAAACGAAAAAGTAATATTCTCACACGAAAGATTAGCGATTGTCGATCCAACTTCTGGAAAGCAACCATTGTTTTCAACAGATGGAAAGCTGGTTCTGGCAGTCAACGGCGAAATCTACAACCATCTAGAACTTAGAAAAGAATTTCCAGAATATGGATTTTTAACAAAATCTGACTGCGAAGTTATTTTGCCTCTTTATCAAAAATATGGAAAAGACTTTTTAGAAAAGTTGAATGGTATTTTCGCATTTGCACTTTACGACATCGAAAAAGATGAATACCTCATTGGTCGGGATCACATGGGAATTGTGCCTCTTTATCAAGCTTGGGATAAACAAGGTCATTATTATGTTGCCTCCGAACTAAAAGCTTTGGAGGGTTTTTGTAACAAGATTGAAGAATTCCCAGCTGGACATTTATTATTTAGCCCAAAAGGTCACGAACCGCAAAAACATTACGCTCGCGATTGGGAATCTTTCGAGCAAGTTAAAGATAACGAAACCGATATTACAAAAATTAGAAAAAGCTTAGAAAAGGCTGTCCATCGACAATTGATGAGCGACGTTCCTTATGGTGTTTTACTTTCTGGCGGATTAGATTCTAGCATTATTGCAGCAGTTACTGCAAAATTTGCACGTCAACGCATCGAAAGTGGAGATACGCAAGAAGCGTGGTATCCAAGATTGCACAGTTTTGCAGTTGGGTTAGAAACTTCTCCCGATTTGGTTGCGGCAAAAAAAGTTGCAGAACATATCGGCTCGGTTCATCATGAAGTTAAATATACTGTTCAAGAAGGTCTGGATGCAATTCGCGACGTTATTTATCATTTAGAAACTTATGACGTGACAACTATTCGTGCATCGACGCCAATGTATCTTTTGGCAAGAGCCATAAAATCTATGGGGATTAAAATGGTACTTTCTGGTGAAGGCTCCGACGAATTATTTGGAGGCTATTTATACTTCCACAAAGCGCCATCTGCACAAGCTTTCCATGAAGAGAATGTTAGAAAATTGGGAAAACTTCATCTTTATGATTGCCTTCGCGCTAACAAATCTTTAATGGCTTGGGGCATCGAAGGTCGTGTTCCGTTTTTGGATAAAGAATTTATGGATGTTGCGATGACTATCAATCCAAAAGACAAAATGATTACACCTAATCGTATGGAAAAATGGGTACTTCGAAAAGCTTTTGAAGATCTTTTACCAGAAAGTGTCGCTTGGCGTCAAAAAGAACAGTTCAGCGATGGTGTTGGATATTCTTGGATTGATACTTTGAAACAAGTAGCTGAAGATACAGTAAGTGACGACATGATGGCAAACGCCAAATACCGCTTCCCGATTAACACGCCAATGAGCAAGGAGGAATACCGCTACAGAAGTATTTTCGAAGAACATTTCCCTAGTGATAGTGCTGCATCTTGTGTGCCGTCTGTTCCGTCAGTTGCATGTTCTACACCAATCGCTTTAGAGTGGGACGAAGCTTTTAAAAAAATGAATGATCCAAGTGGTCGTGCGGTTAAAGTCCACGAAACAGCCTACTAAATCAACATTAACGAATATTAACAAAGCGACTTCAAAATTGAGGTCGCTTTCGGTTTTATTTACAATGTATAAGTCCTAACTTTGCAAAAAACACAGAATATTGGGACTTTTCAGAGTATATGTTGACTCCTTCAAAGGCTTATCCAAAGAAGCTTGGATGCTATCGATTGTCATGTTAATCAACAGATCAGGATCGATGGTGTTGCCTTTTTTAGGTGTTTACATGACAGACAATTTAGGATTCGGATTAAAAGAAGCGGGATTAGTACTGATGTTTTACGGCATTGGTTCGGTTATCGGTTCTTGGATTGGCGGTTATCTCACAGATAAACTTGGAGAATACCGTGTCCAGAGTTTTAGTTTGTTCTTGAGTGCGCCGCTATTTATGTTCATTCCATTTTTTCCAACTTTGGAAGGAATGATGACTATTATTTTAATACAAAGCATCATCAGCGAATCCTTTCGTCCAGCCAATTCTGTTGCGATCACAAAATATGCTAGACCAGAAAATATAACGCGAGCTTTTTCATTAAACAGAATGGCGATTAATCTTGGATTCTCAATTGGTCCAGCTTTGGGCGGAATATTATCGGCGATTTCTTATAACTTTTTATTTGGTGTAAACACTGTTGCAGCACTTATTGCAGGCATAATGTACGTTGTATTTTTTAGAAAAAGAAACATCATTTTTAAAGCTAAGCAAAAACTTAGAAAAAAAGAGGACAACATAAAACCAGTTGGAAAATCACCTTACAAAGACTTGAAATTCATTATATTTTCATTGCTTTGTATGTTATTCTCAATTTGTTTTTTCCAATTTTTTAATACAATTCCTATTTTTTATAAAGAAGTTGCGCATCTCGACCAAACCAGCATTGGATACATTTTAGGTTATAGTGGCTTTATCATCGTTGTTTTAGAAATGTTGATTGTTAACTTTGCAGAAAAGCATTTTACAATTGGACAAACCTTATTTGTTGGAGCTTTGGCATGCGGAATTTCGTATTCGTTACTGGCATTTGATCATCATATTTTCACCTTGTTATTATCGATGACAATCTTGAGTGTTGGTGAAATTTTAGCACTTCCATTTATGTCAACTGTTACAGCGATGCGATCTGAAGGCGGTAACAAAGGTGCTTACATGGGACTTAATGGGATGGCATTTTCGTTTTCATTCATTATCACACCGATTTTAGGAACTAATGTTGCCAGCGAACTCGGTTTTAATACACTATGGATTGGCTCAGGAATTATCCTTGCCATTGCAGCTGTAGGACTTTGGTGGATCAGCAACCTCATGCTACAAAATAAAAAATCCGAGCATTAAACTCGGATTTAGCTTTTAAATACGCTTCTTATTTCATATTGCGGACTTCGTTAAGGAAGTCAACAATATCGTCACCAGAATAATCTGCCATTCCCTCTGTGATATGTGCAACGTTTCCATTTTTATCGAAGATAACCGTCGTTGGTAGACTTCCTCGGAAAAACTCTGATGGAATATTTCCTGTTGGGAAATAAACCGGTAAATCGAGCTTTTTATTAGTCATAAATTTGACCGCTTTGTCTTTGTTAGATTCTGCTTCCAAAATCACAAAAGCGATATCTTCTTTATCTTTAAATTTGTCATAAAGCTTTTGGATAGAAGGCATTTCGGCAATACAAGGTCCACACCAAGTTGCCCAAATATTCATAAAAACAACTTTTCCTTTTAGCTCTTCAAGACTTAAAGATTTTCCTTTTACATCAACAAAAGACATTTTAAAATTAGATTCTTTTACGAGTTTTGGGTCATTCGCATTTCCCGTAATTTCGGCTGGTAATTCTAATTTTGGTTGGAAAAAGCCTAACTTCATAAGACCTTGTTGGGCATAAGCTTTAACTTCTGGGACAAAAACGATGGACAACGTAAGTCCAATCAACGTAATATTGAATGATTTTTTCATTATATTTTTAATTTTCGGATTCATAATAATTTATTTTAAAAGAGTTTCTAACTTGAATATCAATTCAAATTTTAAGTAGAAAAAAACGAATAAAAAATTATGAAAAAAGTGCATCACGCTGCTGCTGATACAATATATACAGCGGAATAGATCGCGAAAATGGAAAATCAACATTAGAATTTTCTAATTGTTGATGTTCTTGAAAATGAATTTTTGAATTAAAATCGAAGCTTAAATCTTCCGATTTCTTCTGTTGAATAGAAAACTTTTCTTGCTTATTTTCTAAAGCAGCAAAACTACAAGAGCTAACCGATTTAAGACTTTGTCCGCAATAGTTTTCGATATTTAGACTGTGCGTCAATGCGATTTTGATACCGCAAGATGCCACCAGAATACCAAGGCTTAAACATAAAATGCTCAAGCTTTTAAAGAATCGTCGGTGCAAAATCGAAGTCTTCATCATTGCAAAATTAACATCAATAACTATTTAAAACTAATTTTTAACAAAGTTTATAATTCAAAAAAATCCGCTTCTCGAGAATTTCAAGAAACGGATTCACACACAAATAACTAAAAAATTATTTTTTTGTAAACTCTGCAAAAACAGTGATGTCAACATTTTTACCGACAGCTGCTCCTGATGGATCATAGCTTACACCATAATCAAAACGATTAATTTTAAACTTAGTTTGGATACCTAATTTTTCATTCCCTTGTTGATCTTTAGTTTTTCCACCATAAGTTAAAGTCACAACAATTGGCTTGGTCACACCTTTTATTGTTAAATCACCTTGCAACACATAAGCGTTATTTTTTGCTTTGTGGATCGATGTACTTTTAAAAGTCATCGTTGGGAATTTTTCAACATCGAAAAAATCAGCACTTTTCAAATGTTTGTCACGAGGCTCAACATCGGTATCAATAGAATTGGTATCAATTGTAAAATCAAATTTTGCATCTTTAAGATCTGCATCACTTGTTAAAATTGAAGCATCAAACTTATCAAAACGCCCTTGTACAAAGCTAATTCCCATATGTTTGATATTAAAATTAAATGAAGAGTGCATTGGATCAATTGTCCAAGTTGATTGCGCAAATGACATTGTCACGGCATACATTAACATAAGAGATAAGAATAATTTTTTCATAATAATTGAGTTTTAAAATGAACTGCAAAATTAGTAATATAACTAAAAAAGCTACTTGATGTATGATAATAAATCGTGGCAAAAGTTTACTTTTGTTTTTTAATTAAATTTTAAGAATGAGTTCTGCAACTTTATTATTACTATTCGTATTCTCATATTTTATCGGATTACTCGTGATTTCTTATTTTACAAGCCGTAATTCTGACAATCAATCTTTCTTTATCGGGAACAAAAAAAGTAAATGGTGGCTCGTTGCTTTTGGGATGATTGGGACGAGTCTTTCGGGCGTAACTTTCATTTCGGTTCCAGGTACAGTTGGTAAGATGACGGACGGCGCTTATCCGTTTGGTGGCTTCGAATATTATATGATGGTTGTTGGCTTTTTCATAGGCTACTTCATCGTTGCAGCTATTTTGCTTCCGCTCTATTACCGCATGAATTTGACCTCGATTTACACCTATTTAGGTAAACGATTCAATGTTGAAGCGCACAAAATTGGTTCAGTATTTTTTATTATTTCGAGAGCAATTGGCGCGACAGCAAGATTATATTTGGTAGTTAATGTTTTGCAAATTTTCTTGTTAGAACAAATCGGAATTCCGTTTTGGTTAACGGCTTTAGTTTTATTGTTAATGGTGTTGCTTTACACGTTTGAAGGTGGTGTCAAAACCATTGTTATCACGGATACTTTGCAAACTTCGTTTATGATTATCAGCTTGGCAGCTTGTATTATTTACATTCTTAACCATCTTAATATTTCGATTGGCGATGCTTATACGCTTTTAGAAAAACAAAACTACACGCACCTCATCAACACCGATATTAATTCAAAAACATTTTTCTTAAAAACCATTATTGGCGGTATGTTTATCACGATTGCGATGACCGGACTTGACCAAGAGATGATGCAGAAAAACATTTCTGTCGACAATCTTAAAAACTCAAAAAAGAACATGTTGACCTTTGCAGGAACATTGTTGATTGTGAATTTTGCATTCTTATTTTTAGGTGGACTTTTATACCTATTTGCGTTACAAAACGGTGCTGAATATGCACAAATCACCAAATTGGTTAACGGACAAGAAACGATACAAAACCTTTTCGGGATGAAAGATGCAGCAGGAAATGTTAACAACATTATGGGTGACGACCTCTTCCCTGCTTTGTCATTGCAAGGTTATTTCCCGATTTTTATTTCGGTGATTTTTATTATTGGACTTATCTCGGCATTGTTTCCTTCTGCTGATGGTGCTTTAACAGCCGTTACAAGTTCTTATTGTGTCGACATTCTTAACATTAATGAAGACCAAACAAAATCTGAAAAAGAGAAAAAACGACTTCGTATGAAGGTACATTTAACTTTTACAGTAGTTTTCTTTATTTTAATTATGATTTTTAAAGCAATTAACGACAAATCCATCGTTTATCTCATCATGGAAGTTGCAGGTTACACTTATGGACCACTTCTAGGATTATTCGCTTTTGGAATCTTTACTAAATATCAAATTTCAAAAAAAGGAAGCATTTTAGCGGTAACTTTAATCGCGCCAGTTTTGACTTACGTTATCAATTATCTTGTAACCAATTATACGTATTACCGCATCGGTGTTGAATTAATTGTGTTAAACGGACTACTAACTTTCATCGGATTATATTTAATTAAAAACAATAAAACAATCGAACATGAAAAAGCTTAGCATCTTTTTTCTTTTAGGAATGTGTCAATTTATTTTTGCACAAAATTTTGAAGTTTCTACTTTAAGAATTGGTGACCTAAAAGTCTTTATGCCAAAAACTGAAGCTGATAAAATTGCAAAAAAAGCGCTTCAAACTTTTGAAGATTACGAAAAAACCAACAAGGTTAGTCTTAATGGAGAAAATGTTGATGTGACATTGATGGACCAATGGGTTGACGAAAACAAACCAATGCAAAAGCAAGTCTATTCACTTAAAACGAAAAGTCCAAAATTCAAAACAAAAAGCGGAATGGGCGTTGGTAATACAAGGGATCAACTTATCGACACTTATAGAAATTATGCAAATTTCGAAGTTCATCAATATAAAGATGAAAACGGCAAAAATGACAAACAATCTTTTTTTACATTAAATGATTACGATGCTGGCACTTACTTAACTTTTGTGATGGAAAACAATATTGTTGTAGAAATCATGGTCGGAATGAACGAAGGTTGCTAAAGTCTAAATTAACAAGCAAGTAACACCTGTTAAGTTTCGAAAACAAAAACAAAAATCGTAAATTCGCAACACGAAAAAATTTAAAAATGAGTAAAAATATCGAAGAGCTAAAAAGCTTGAGTACACAAATCAGAAGAGACATTGTAAGAATGGTTCACGCAGTTAACAGTGGACATCCGGGCGGATCTCTAGGATGTGTAGAATACTTCACAGCCCTTTATGGAAAAGTAATGAACTACAACTTGCCTTTCACAATGGAAGGTAAAAACGAAGATTTATTCTTCTTATCAAACGGACATATTTCTCCGGTATTTTACAGTACACTAGCTAGATTTGACTTCTTCCCAGTAACAGAATTAGCAACTTTCAGAAAGCTTGATTCTAGATTACAAGGTCACCCAACAACACACGAAGGACTTCCTGGTATTCGTGTAGCATCTGGCTCTTTAGGACAAGGACTTTCTGTAGCTTTGGGCGCTGCGCAAGCTAAAAAGTTAGATGGTGACAAGTCAATTGTGTATTCACTTCACGGTGATGGCGAATTACAAGAAGGTCAAATTTGGGAAGCTTTGATGTATGGCGCAGCTAAAAAAGTTGACAACATCATCGCAACTATTGACTACAATGGAAGACAAATCGATGGCGATACAGATGATGTATTAAGCCTTGGTGATCTTCATGCAAAACTAGAAGCTTTCGGTTGGTTGGTTCTTGAAGAGAAAAACGGAAACGACCTAGAAGCAGTTATCGCAATTTTAGAAAAAGCAAAATCGGAAACTGGAAACGGAAAACCTGTTGCTATTCTTCTACATACAGAAATGGGACAAGGTATCGATTATATGATGGGATCTCACGCTTGGCATGGTAAAGCGCCAAACGATGAGCAATTGGCAAGTGCACTTCAGCAACTTCAACTTGACGAAATCACAGACTACTAAACATCTAATAATCGAAACAAAAAAGAAATCCTCATGAAATATACATATACAGAAAAAAAAGATACAAGATCTGGCTTTGGAGCAGGTTTGGCAGAATTAGCAGATACCAATCCAAATGTTGTTGCACTTTGTGCTGACCTTATTGGTTCTCTTAAAATGGAAAAATTCATTGAGAAAGCACCAGAAAGATTCTTCCAAGTTGGTATCGCAGAAGCTAACATGATGGGTATGGCAGCAGGTCTTACCATCAACGGAAAAATCCCTTTTGCTGGGACTTTCGCGAATTTTGCAACATCTCGTGTATACGACCAAATCCGCCAATCTATCGCTTACTCTGGCAAAAATGTAAAAATCGCAGCATCTCACGCAGGTCTTACTTTGGGTGAAGATGGCGCAACACACCAAGTTTTGGAAGACATCGGCATGATGAAAATGCTTCCTGGTATGACAGTAATCAATCCTTGTGATTATAACCAAACTAAAGCAGCGACTTTGGCAGCAGCTAAACACGAGGGTCCAGTATATTTAAGATTCGGACGTCCTGTAGTTCCAGTTTTCATTCCAGAAGATATGCCTTTCGAAATCGGTAAGGGTATTCTTTTGCAAGAAGGTACAGATGTGACGATTGTTGCAACTGGTCACTTGGTTTGGGAAAGTCTTTTGGCAGCGGAAGTTTTAGAAAAAGAAGGCATTTCTTGTGAAATTATCAACATCCACACCATCAAACCTTTGGATGAAGAAATCATTCTAAAGTCTGTTGAAAAAACTGGTAAAATTGTAACGGCTGAGGAGCACAATTACCTAGGTGGTTTGGGCGAATCTGTTGCAGGAATGTTGGCGAGAAGAAGACCAACGCCTCAAGAATTTGTTGCAGTACACGATACGTTCGGTGAGTCTGGGACGCCAGCTGAGTTGATGAAGAAATACAAAATTGATTCGGACGCAGTAATCGAAGCGGTTAAGACAATCATTAACAAAACAAAATAAATTAAATCCGCACTTAGTTGCGGATTTTTTTTCAATATGTTTAAACGAGCTCTCAATATGCTGACAACCGAGCACAATATTCCAATTGAGAAGATTGGAAACTTTAATGGTGTGGAACTTTGGATAAAACGCGAAGACCTCATCCATCCTGACATTTCTGGCAACAAGTATTGGAAGCTTTTTTACAATGTTAAATATTATTTGGAACAAAATCCAAAAAATCCAAAACTCATCACTTTTGGTGGTGCCTTTTCCAATCATATTGCGGCGGTTGCAACTTTAGCAAAAACTTTAAACATCCCAAGTCTTGGCATTATTCGAGGTGAAGAGTTAAAAGATAAAATCCACGACAATCCTACTCTTTATCAAGCTTTTAATAATGGAATGGAATTTAATTTTGTTTCAAGGGAAAGCTATCGCAACAAATCTTTTTTAAGCCAAAATTTAAAACAAAACTTTCCAGAAGCTTTGATCATTCCAGAAGGAGGAAGTAATAATTTGGCAGTTGAAGGCATCCAATGCATGCTCAATGAGCATACTAAAGATTTTGATTATCTTTGCAGTGCAGTTGGCACAGGTGGAACGATTGCTGGGATTTCAAAATTTGCTGAACTCCATCAAAAAGTTATCGGAATAAAAGTTGTCCAAGACGACAGCCTCGAAAATCTTATTAAAAATTGGTCAGGACAATCAAATTTTGAATTAGTAAATGCCTTGGAAGCGCGTTATGGCAAAATAACAGACGATAATATTCGTTTTATAAATGATTTTTATAAACGATATCAAATTCCGCTAGATCCAATCTACACCGGAAAAATGATGCAAAAATTATTGCAACTTATCGATAATAATTATTTCGAAAAAGGGACAAAAATTTTAGCATTTCATACTGGAGGATTGCAAGCGACAGCGGGTGCTAACCAACAACTTCAAAAGAAGAATAAAACATTGATTCAGTTTTAATTCTTTTAAAAATTTTGAAACTTAAAACAATTATGAAGAGAATATTTGCTTTAGTTTGTATCATGACGCTTGGATTTGCCAAAGCACAAACTTGGAAAACGGAAGATCAATACATCCAACGATTTGCGAAATACGCGGTCGAAGAAATGGAAAAATATAAAATCCCAGCAAGTATAACTTTAGCGCAAGGCCTTTTAGAAACTGGCGGCGGACAAAGTCGATTGGCTCAACAAGGCAACAACCATTTCGGTATCAAATGTAAAGAAGACTGGATTGGTAAAAGTATGAAGCATACGGATGACGCACCTAACGAATGTTTCCGCGTTTATGATGATCCACGTCAATCTTACGAAGATCATTCTATTTTCTTGTCAACTCGTAAATATTACACCAAGCTTTTTGATCTGGATATGAAAGATTATCGTGCTTGGGCACATGGTCTCAAAAAAGCGGGTTACGCGACCAATCCACGTTATGCTTATATTTTGATTGATAAAATCGAAAAATACAAACTCTACGAATTTGATAATACGTCGACAGATCAAGTCTATTACGCCGTTCTAAAATTATATCCTGCACTTAATAATGATGCGGTTTTTATGGCACAAATGGACCAAAACAAAGCCAATTCTAAAGTAACGCCTCCGACTGTTAAAGCAACTTATGAGCAAACATCTTACGCGCAATATCAAAAAGACGTCAACAAACAGAGCGAGACACTTTCTGCTCCAGCTTTACTTAAAAATATTTTGGTGAAAAATCATCCAAATGGTGGTATGAAGTTTTTTGTTGTTCCAGTAGATACAGACGTTGCAACGATTTCTAAAAAATTCGGAATTAGCGAAAAGAAAATCATTAAATTCAATGAGCTTAATAGCAATACTTTGAAGAAAAATGACATTGTTTTCTTAGACAAAAAGTCATCTTCTGGTAATGTTGATACTTACAAAGCTGAGATTGGTGAAAATATGCACGACATTTCTCAGAAATTTGGGATTAAACTTTCCAAACTTTATTCTAAAAACAGAATGGACGAAGGTCAGCAACCACGCGTTGGGCAAGTGATCTATCTTAAAAATAAAAAACCGAGAAGCTAATTTTAATTGACGATTTTAGATTTAGGATTTTAGATTGATTAATTAAAAACAGTTTTTCAGACAATAATAAATTCATAACAAAACATGTTATATCAAAGAAGTTCTGCCTTATTTGACGAGGCACACAAGTATATTCCTGGTGGTGTTAACTCGCCTGTAAGAGCTTTCAAATCTGTTGGAGGCGTTCCTATTTTTATGAAATCTGCGAAAGGCGCTTACCTTACAGATGCTGATGATCGCACTTACGTTGACTACATCAACTCTTGGGGACCTGCGATTTTGGGACACACACATCCAGTTGTTTTAGAAGCAATTCAGAAACAAGCAGAACATGGTTTTTCTTACGGAACACCAACCGAACTAGAAACCGAAATTGCAAAACTTATCGTCGACAATGTTCCGAATATCGACCAAATCCGTATGGTTTCTTCTGGAACTGAAGCTTGTATGAGTGCCATTCGTTTGGCTAGAGGTTTTACAGGAAGAGATAAAATCATCAAATTCGATGGTTGTTATCATGGACATTCGGATTCGTTTTTAATAAAAGCTGGAAGTGGCGCTGCAACTTTCGGAAATCCAAATTCGCCTGGTGTTACCAAAGGAACGGCGCAAGATACTTTAATTGCTACTTATAACGACATCGAAAATGTTGCTGATATTTTCCGTCATAACCAAGGCGAAATCGCAGCTGTTATCGTAGAACCTGTAGCAGGAAATATGGGTTGTGTTTTACCAGAAAATAATTTCCTTCAAAATCTTAAAAAAGTTTGTCAAGACAATGGCGCTTTATTGATTTTTGACGAAGTGATGACGGGTTTCCGTTTGGCTTTTGGTGGCGCACAAGAAACTTTTGGTGTTGACGCTGATATTGTAACATTCGGGAAAGTTATCGGTGGCGGAATGCCAGTTGGTGCATTTGCAGCTAGACAAGAAATTATGGATTTTTTAGCGCCTAACGGTCCAGTCTATCAAGCTGGAACTTTGAGTGGAAATCCTTTGGCGATGCGTGCTGGTTTAACAACCTTAGAGTTGATTAAATCTGATAAAGATTTTTATAACAAAATCAATAAAACAACTGAAACTTTAGATTTCGAAATTGGAAAAATTCTTAACGAAAAAGGCTTAAAACATCGCATCAACCGAAAAGGAAGTATGATGTCCATCTTCTTTGAAACCAACAAAGTTTCGAACTTCCAAGAAGCCTACGATTCGGTTTACACTTGTGTTTTCAATAACTTCTTTCAACAAATGTTAGCAAACGGAATTTATCTTCCGCCAAGTGGTTACGAAACTTGGTTTATCTCCGCTGCGATCCAAGATGCAGAAATTGATAAAACTCTAGAAGCCGTTAGAAAATTTGAATTTTAGATAAAATAAAATCCCCAAGATTATTGGGGATTTTTCTTTGTTATTTCTTAACAACTTTTCTACTAAGCGTTTTTTGATTTTCTAATGTCACATTAACAATGTAAATACCAGAAGGCAGAGATTTGAAATCGATACTATTTTTAGATTTTACGCGACTTACGACTTTACCACTTATATCAACAATATTAATTTCTGATACCTTTACACTTGTTGAAATATTAAGAATATCTACAACAGGATTTGGTGCCAATTTAATTTCAGAATCTTTGTGATCTTGTGTTGACAAATAATCGACAACATTCAAAGTATAATCTTCTGTTTCGCCGTAAGCATCATTCATATTACAAGCTTTATCGGCTGTTGCTCCAGATTGCGTCACAGTTGCTAATCTTACACGCATTCTGTATTCTCCATTTGCTATATTGTCTGGGATTGTAATATCTTTTGATAAAACACCTTGGTCAATCGTACCAATATAAGTGAACTCGTGCGGCTCAAACAAGAAATTTTTATTATAATCTATCCAAACCGAAACCGACTGATTGTACCAACCGTAACCTATTTCCGCTTCAAAATTATAGGTTTCGCCTTTTTTAACATTTGCTTTTTTGGCAGTAAAATCATTAAAACCATTTGTAGAACAATCTGAAGCGTTAACTAGATCAGCAAACTTCACATTCTTTATAACTGCCCCATCCGAACAGTCCAAAGTTGGCTCACAGTAAACATCTCGAACATCTAAGAAACATTTTACTTTTCTATCTACAAATTCATAATCATTGTTTCCGCAATTAGAATTAAGATGTGTATAGAATCTAACTACAATATCTTCAGCTGGTTTGAAAACGACTTTGGCACTACCCGACGCCAGAATTGTTGGATTAGCTGTATTTTCTGAAATCGTAATAAAAGCTGGACCATTATCTAAGGTCGCTGCAAATTCGTAACTAACATTTTTTGTAAGCTTCACCATCGTATACTCTCCAGTAAAACCCCATTCTGCTACAATTTCATTAGAATTATTACAAACAGGTGTTACAACTCCTGAAGGATAAGCTCCGTTGGGAGCAATGGTACAACCTGTAATCTGCGCATGCATAAGAGTCCCGAACGATAAAAGTCCGAGAGTCGATAAAAACTTCTTCATATAAATTTTAATTTTTAGTCGCAGCGAAGATATAAATATTAAATAAATCACAATAATTGAAAATTTTTAAATATAAAATAAAAATAAACCCAAAAACGTCACAAATTCCACATAAACAAACGAAATTAAAACTAAGTAAATAATTATCCACATAAAAAAGCTTGTCAAATGACAAGCTCTGTATTTGTTATTGAGAAAAGAAGAAATTTACTTTTCTAAATATTCTTTTAAACCTTTCAAAATTTCGGTCCAACCAGCGTCGTAATTTTCTACTTTAAAATCGTCTCCAGCTTAAGCAAGACCATCAATATTGTCGTGATTTAGATTTACAATCGTTTGTTTGATCATCCCTTTCTGAAAGCGTACAAGTTAAATGTGTGATGGCGTCGCTAAAATCAGGATGCTCCCAAGTATGTTTAAAAATTTGATTAGGGACTACTTCTTTAATTTGACAACGATGCCAAAATTTGTTCTCGACGCCAGGTTCTTAAAAAAATTAAAAACAGCAGCTTTTTCTAAGTTAAAATCTGGAATATCAAAATACCAATGTTTCATGTCGTCTTTATTGGTTAAAGCTTTCCAAACTTTATCAATCGGAGCATTTATGATAATTTCCTTTTCTACCTTAGTTTTCATAGTTTTAAATTTTCGGGTTTTGCTTTGTCATATTGTTTTGGGAAGAAGCAATTTTCATTATTTTCAAAACTATTAAGCACTGGGAAATAAGGATTTCTGAGAAGTTCTCTTGCAAGGAAAATTAAATCCGCTTCGTTATTTTTAAGAATTTCTTCTGCAGATTTAGCATCGGTAATCAAACCAACAGCGCCAGTTTTAATACCTGTTTTTTGTTTTATCTTTTGCGAAAAAGGAACTTGATAAGAATTGAACAACGTAATTTTAGCACCAAAAATATTTCCGCCTGAAGAAACGTCAATTAAGTCCACAGATTTGGTTTTTAGGACTTCCGCCAATTTAACATTCTCATCAATATCCCAACCACCATCGGCGTAATCGGAGCCCGAAACGCGAACAAACAAAGCAACATTTTCGTCGATAACTTCATTGATAGCCTCGACTATTTCTAAAAGAAAACGAATTCTGTTGTCGAAACTTCCACCATATTCATCGGTTCTTACATTCGATAAAGGCGATAAAAATTGATGCACCAAATAGCCGTGCGCCGCATGAATTTCTATAACATCACAACCCGCTTCTACAGCACGTTTAGCCGACTTTTTAAAATCTTGAACTAAATCTTTTATAGCATCAACACTTAAAACTGTTGGCTCACAATCGCTCGGCTGAAACGGAATCGCACTTGGCGCAACGACTTCCCAACCACCTTCTTCCTTAGACAATTGTTTTCCGCCCCAAGTTGAGGACTTTCGCCCTGCATGCGCTAACTGAATCCCAATTTTGGACTTCGTAAACTTATGTACAAAATCGACAATCTTCTTTATCGACTTTTGTTGCTCATCATTCCAAAGTCCTAGACATTTAGGTGTGATACGACCATCAGGAATAATGCCTGTCGACTCAATCATGATAAGTCCAGCGCCACCTTGCGCGCGACTAGCGTAATGTACAAAATGAAAATCATTAGCAACACCATCTTCCGCCGAAAACATACACATTGGCGACATAACGATTCGGTTTTCTAACGTGACATTTCGAAAACTTATTGGCTCGTACAACTTCATTATTTCGAGAGTTCTAAAAGTTTAGTTTTTAATAATTCGTTGTTATCAAAATAAACAGGGAAGCGCATTTTCTTACTATAACTTTCCCAATTACCTTCAAAAACAACCAAAGCCAAATTATCGGTAAGTGTTTTCATCGCTAAACTTCCAGTAAAAATGCCTGTATGTTCGTGAAGTTTTTGTTCTTGAAAATCGAATTTATAAAAGAGAGTTGACATCTTAGAATTTCCCATTTGAGAATTAGAGTCAAGCGTTAAAGTTCCTGTAAATTCGCAAACCGTCCCTTCAACATCAGATTTTCCTTTCACTAAAATTTCGTTTGGAAAAGCCTTAAAATCAACTTCTGTAATATTAACTAAAATCGGTGCTCCATTATTTATTTTTCCGACAAAAGCATTTTTATCATTTAATAAATAAGTTTCCAAAGCTTCTTTCGTTTGTGAAAAAAACAAGGTGGAAAATAGAAATACAAAAAGATAAATTAATCTCATAATACCCCGAATTGCGCTAAGTGATGATCGAGATGTTTTGCCATCATATTATTCCATTCTTGAGAATTGAGTACGCCAAAACTCGCACTTTCTTTACCATCAAAAGCACTTGCACCAAGTTGTTGCGTCTTTTGAAGAAAACCAATTAATCGTTTTTTTTCTGTTTCAAAATCTTTGCGATCTTTGATTACAAACATTGGTCCCGTCGGCAAATTTTGTTTGTACGGAAGCTCGTTAGTCACTTTAGGTTTCACGAATTTTTTCATCATCCATCTTGCAAAAAATCCAGGCTTTTTGTGTTTTTGTGGCTCATAGATTAACTCGTAAGTCACATTGCAATGCGCTAACATTTGGTCAACAGACATTTTGCCCCATTTTGCCGACGTTTCTGGTGTTAATTGATTAATTGCTTTGATGTAAACCTCTACATCTGAAGCATTAAATATATTTCGCATGGTAAAATTTTATGAATTTAAAATTACTTTAATTTTCTCTTGAAGAAGACGATTAGCTTGTCTTTTTTTCCAAATTAAAAACAAAAATAATATGACCAAAATTGCTCCAAAAATAATTATAAAACTATCCAGTTTCGTTTGACTTTGGCTTATCTCATCGATATTTTTTTTGTTTTCTTTTTGAATATTGTCAATACTCGTATTAATAGATTGCAGTTCGTTTTGCTCTCTAAGAAAGTGCGTTTGCAAGTATTTTTGATTGTAAATATTATAGTTATTAATATCGTTAAGAGCCAAATAATTTTCAGCAATCACTTTGTAGATCCCTTCATTCAAAAGTAAATCACTAATGTTGGCAGCCAAACTATCCGCTTTACTCAGCAACTGTAAGGCTTCTAGATGTTTTGCATTCTTCATGTATACATCCGAAAGTCCTTTGTAAGCAAATGCTTCGAGACTTCTGGCTTTTTCTTTCTGCGCAAAATTAATGGAATTAAGAAATGATTCTTCAGCCTTATTTTTGTCATTTAGATCCAAATAACAATATCCGATATTATAAAAAACGACACTTAGATTAGCATTAGACTGCAAAGCTGGTGCAATTTTTTCAAAATTTTTGACAGCAATTGTAAATTTAGAAAGCGCCAATTCTGGATTTAATTGACTTCTATAAATCATACCTCGCACCGCATAAGCCTTTCCTAAAACGGAAAATTTTATCCTAGAACTATCAGGCATCTTTTGACTATGTTGGTCAATCTCGTCAAGAAAACTAAGGCTTTTATTAAAAACCTCCATCTGTTGATACTGAATCGCAATCGATATCAAAATCTGAGCTTTGGTATCGGAGTTGGTAATCTCGCCCAACAAATCCTGAACTTTGGTGACGGAAATTAATGACTTATCAAAATCGCGTTTGCAATGTATGCTTTGGAAAGTGTTAAATAAAGTTCTGCCTTTTTTTTAACATCGGATTCATCTTTTAATAACGGATTCGAAATTTTAATAGTCTTTTCAGGATTTCTAAAAAGATTGTCTTTAGCTTTATTAAACAAGGCTTCGCGAGGATTAGATGCCAATGTCAAAATCCCAAAACTACAAAGCATAAAACATCTTAATAATTTTTTCATTTGTTGCTTTGATTAATCTGTTGGATATACGCATTGGGTGACATCCCTGTAATTGATTTAAAAACAGTCGTGAAGGCACTGTGCGACGAAAAGCCCGAAACCTCAGCCAAATAACTTACTTTATAATTAAGATATATCGCATTGGTTTTCAACATATAAGCTATATAATTAACTCGTAACTCATTAATATAATGATTGAAATTATTGCCTTTATATTTATTAATAATTTCTGAAAGATATTTGGTATTGGTTTCTAACTGTCCCGCCAGTACAGCTAACGACATTTCTTTATTTAAAAATCGATCGGACTTTTCTAGCTCGTCCAACTTTTGCAAAATCTCGTCTTCTTTCTCTTTAGAAATTAAAATGCTCTTCTTTGGTTGTTTAACTTCCGACTCATGTAGATTATGGTTATCATCAATTTGAGGTTCCGAAGTTGGCTTGGATAAATCCGCCTTTGCGTCAGATAATTTTTTAAAATACGATTTTTTATTTTTAAAAAAGTCCAATTGTTTCGCAAGCTCTTCTTTTCTTTTATATTCAAAAAAGTAATAAATCGCTAATTCCGCAACAGCAACAGCAAAACCAATTAGTAAAAATCTTGTTAAAAAACTAGCATCTTTACGACTTTGCTCCAGACTTTGTTGCTCCCGAAGTTCTGTCAATTTTAACAAATATCGGATGCCTTCTTTCTGACTGGCATCTATTTTTGCTTTGCTATCGACAAAAAGTTTTTCGTAAAACCTATACTTATCTTCGTTTTGCAGTGCGAGATAACTCTTTGCCATTTGGTCATAAATCCTAGATTTTAAAACCAAATAATCAACTCCTTCCACATTTGCTAAAGCTTTTTCTAACAAAGAAATCGCTTCCGAATAGTTTTTATCTAAAAAGCTAAGTCGCGCCAATCTTTCGTAAGTCAAACTGTATAAAAACACTTGCTCCGACTTGTTATCAACAACTTGCTTTGTTGCAAATAATACAGTTTTTGCCCTGTCAATTTGTTTGCGATTGAGATCAATACTTGCTTGTAAAAGGTCATTTTCTGTTTTAATAATAAAATTCTCAGTAGTCTGACTTTTAAGATAAGTGTCACTTTTTTGAAACGAACTGAGAGCTTCATCCGTTTTTTTATTCACCGAAAAATTAATGGCTTGTAGTTGATAGATCTTCGCAATCGTAATATTATAATTTTCATCCGATTTGTATAAAGATTGATCTTTCAACAATTCTGAAATTAATTTTGAAGATTGTGTATAGAGTTTTAAATTTTGATATTGTTCTGCCAAAGCATAATCTCTAATAAGTTTTGCAAAATCTTGATTACTCGGGTGCAGAATATTATTTTTTTTTATCCAAAGACATTCTCACAGATTGCACATAAGCGCCCTTCATCGCATAAGCTTGCGCCATTAGGTTTTGTAAAACCAAACGATGTGCCGGATTTTGCTCACTTATTATAAAGCTTTGTATAAAGTTAATGGCCTCATCTGGCTTCTGATAAATCTTTTACATGCTCTTATCCACCAATGAGGAAAAGTCATTATTCTTTTGTCCGTTTAACAACGAAAACATCAAAAACATTAAAAGAATTAGATTCTGGGGACGCAACATCTAACAAAAATAGCTTTTTAAGTGATTGCTGACTAATATTCTTAAAATATTTTTTTTCAAATTTTAGAATTTACAAATACATAAAACACTGATTTTAATTAAATTAAACATTTAACACTTTAAAATTTCATGAATCTTAAAACACATCTATTTTGAAAAAATGAATAAAGCCTTTAAAATTGTAAAACTTAATTTAAAGAAGAAAAAATATAATAAAGAGTTACAAGCGTTTGTTTCAAGTGATGTCAATTTCGTTATTCGGAACAATGTCTTATGGACAATTTTATATTACTGGCGAAGGACTGCAACCAATGGATGTTAGCATTAACGGAACAGTTGTAGGGAGCCAAGGTGGAAAAAACCAATAGATGTGGAGCCCAACTCAGTCAATCGTTAATGTGGGCGGACTAACGACTGGTAACCTAATCGAGAATGTCGTTGTCTGTGATAATGTTTCAAGAATCGCTGGTTATATGACCAATCCTCAAAATAACCTTAACGAAATGGCGAGCTATGACAAAAATAGTGCGAGTTAGACTTATCATCATGGTCTTGCTCAAAGTCAAGATGGTCTTAATAGCTCGAATTGGGGTGTATCTGCAGACGGATTTACACTTATAGGTTATGGCATCTTATCGAATACTGCTACCAGAGCTATCAAATAGACTGCTGAAAATGGTATCGAAAATCTAGGAAGTCTTTTCCCTGAAAAAAGTACAAGAGCTAAAGGCATAAGCGCTGATAAATCTGTTGTTGTTGGTTTTCAAGATTTAGCATCTGGTCAACGTGCAGCAACATATTGGAAAATGGGGCACAAACGGTTATCAATAACGCACAAGGAACACCTACTTTTGGTGAAGCCAATCGTGTGTCAGCAGACGGAAAAGTTATAGTTGGTATTGTTGGTACCTACCCTTTTGTATACACCGAAGAATCAGGTTACCAATCTATTACACACGAATTATCTAGCAATTTCAATCGAGGTGGCGCAGCTGACGTAACCGCTGACGGGAAAAAAGTTGTCGGGTTTTTCCGAAACTTCCCAGGAAGCCCCTACGGTGGTGATGGTTTCATCTGGTCGCAGACAAATGGTTTGTTTAACCTTAATACTTATGTATCAAGTTTTGGCATCGATTTAGGAAATTACACTTTAGCGTTACCTCTTGCCATTTCTGGCGACGGAACCAAAATTGTTAGTGTTGCAAGAACCCCAGATTTTAAAACTTATGGCTTTATGGTCGATCTTACCACTAATCTTTCTACTGGAAATACATCCGCAAAATCTGATATCAAAATCTACCCAAATCCCGTAAAAGATGTCTTAAACATCACTAATGCTAAAAACATTAAATCTGTTGAAGATATTAATATGACAGGACAGAAAGTTGCTTCTGTAACAACTAATCAAGTTAATGTATCCAACCTTCCAAAAGGAAATTACATTGTAAGAGTTACTGACGCGACTACAACAACGACACAAAAAATCGTAAAAGAATAGGTTAAATCATATTTTTTAAGTTTAGGTTATAAAAAAATGAGCGACGGATTAATCCGTCGCTCATTTGCTTTTTTTTAGCGTTTAGCGTTTAGCGTTTAGCGTTTAGCGTTTAGCGTTTAGCAAAATTAATTCATAATTCATAATTCATAAATCAAAAACCTATTCCTTAATTTCCATTTTAGAACCTGCTGTATGGCTGTTCATTTGAGGTGCGTAATAGTTTTGCAAAGTTGAAATCCCTGTTGAAAAAACACCAGAAGCATTTGCCACCAAATCATATTCAAAAACATATTTTCCTTTCGGCATATATTCGATATAGAAATTAGTTGACGCATCTTTTGTCGATTGATAATAGCCAAGATTATTTTTCCATTGATAACCAGAGATAACATCCAAAGGCTCCGTTCCCGCAGCGCGCATATCCTTCAACTGAACATATTCCATATTTCGGTCGGTGTTAAGAATCATTCTCACCGTAATTTTATCACCAACTTTTAATGGCGTATTTACAGTAATTGGTTTTAATTCTTCACCATTTTCAGTTTTAATTTTTCTGAAATATTCTTTTTTAATAGAGATATAACTTTCAGAAGATTTTATTTTATCCAAATCCTCATAATATTGCCAGAACAATCCTCCTTGTACAATTCCAGCACCCGTTTTTGTTACTGTTACTTTTCCTAAAAATTTATCAACATTAGAAGAAGTTTCGCTCATTTTGATATAACCAGTCGCTTTTTGTTGCGCTTGACTCATATCTTTATTTCCCCAAACAATTGTTGCTTTATCACTTTCTGGCGTTGTCCAAGATTTACCAGAGTTTAAAATCGTAAAAATAACCTCAGCTGTACTTCTCGAAGTTCCCCATGAGTTAACTTCTTTTTGAGTAATTAACCAAATTTTCAAATCTTCTATAAACTGAATATCATTTGGTTTCAAAGTATTAAAAGCTTCCAAAGCGCCTGCATGATTCACAACTTTTGAAGAATACCAACCCCAATCATTAAGATTTTGTTTCCAGTAGACACCTTGCGTTTTAGAATTTGTAGACGTTTCTTTAAGATAAGTCATCAATTTTGTAGACACATCTTTTAATCCATATTGGTCAAACAACATCGCCGCTCTATGCAATCCAAAGAATGTAAAATCATCAATCTTCGCCGTTTTTGCTTTTTTAATAACAAGAGTTTTCAAAGCTTTTGGATTAGCTGTCAATGGATAATCTTTCTCCCAATAATGTCTTGCATCCAGATATTCTAAAGAAGCATTGCTCCAAGGGTTTTCTTTGCGAACATCCCAATACTTATTAATATTACTATCAACAAACGCGATAAGCTTAGTAATCATTTGTTTTTGAGAATCCGACTGATAATCTTTAACATGATCTTTCAGCCATAGATTGATTTTTCCTAAATTTTTCAAAATATACAAAGACGAATAGTAAGAACTTGGATAGCCAGGATACCAACTAAATCCGCCATCTGGATTTTGCAATTGTAACAACGTTTTCCAATCTTCATTAAGGCTATTACGCATGGTGTTCGCGTCAAACAATCTTGCCAATTTCGTCATTTGTTCTTCTTCTGTTTTGCTTTCTAACATCCAAGGCGTTTCGTCAAGAAGGAGTTGTTTTAATTCTTGATTTTTTTCAAGGTTTGATGTTAAAAGTCCTTTTGATTGATATTCGTCAAAAATCGTTTTCATTCTTGGATTAGCACGGAAAACTTCAGAAGCGATAACATCAGCAAACCATTTGTTAAAGATAACATCTGCCGAATTTTTGGTCTCGTTTTTAAGACTTGGCAAAGCAAACATCACTTCCCAAATAGGATTGGTCGTCAGCTCCAAAGTATTTCTGACATTAGAAACTGTTGTTGAATTATTATTAATTAAATTCTCAATTTCAAAAGTTTTAGTTTCGCCTTCTTTTACAAAAATCGGTGTCGCATCTGTCACCAACATTCTGTTTGGAAGCACTGCAACAGCCTTTTGTTCGCCGTCGGAATATTCGCCAGCTTTCGCAACAACTTTTATGATAATCGAGGAAACATCTTTCGGTGTCGTCAAAGTCCAAGACAAAGCTGTACTCGAATTTTCTTTTAAACTAAAAGCTTGTTCTACATTATAACCAGCAACTTGCGTCAAATTGCTTAGTTTAAACTTCTCCGAAATATCTTCATTGGTAAATGCATCCAAAATCTGAAGTTTTGCATAAACAGTCAAAGCTTTTGATACCAAACTGTTGATTTTTGTTTGGAATGTCAACACATCACCTTCTCGTAAGAATCGAGGATAATTTGGCGTCACCGAAAAGTCTTTTTGCGTTACCACCGTTTTTTCCAAATAAGCAGATTTTGCATCTTTAGTATGCGCGAGCAACATCAATTTCCATTTAGTCAAAGCTTCAGGCGTTATAAATTCGAAACTTACGTTGCCTTTGTCAGCGGTTACTAAATTTGGATAGAAAAATGCTGTTTCGTTAAGATTCTCACGTACTTTGATGTTTTCAAGTTCTTTGTTTTCAATACTCCCACTTGCATTAGGATTAAACTCCATTTTCGTCGCTACGCTATCTACAACTGAATAACTATCTGACTCTTTTATAGAAGCTACACCACGAATCATTATTTTGTTTGCTACTGGAGCAGGAGATGCTATTTCAATCCCTGCAGCTCTTCCTTCTAGCGATAAAGAGTGACTTACAAAATGTGGTTGCATCCAATTAAATTGCGGCTCACGAACGTTTTTAGTATTTGAATATTTAAGTCGTTTATTATAATACAATTGCTTCAAAACAGTACTAATTTGATAATCATTGATGATATCACTTCTATAAAATATATTATTAAATGAATATCTGTTAGCTACAAATTTATCCAAAGACATGTCGTACATATTCGCCAAAACCTCAGCCATCACTTTTTCGTTTTCTGCGCCTGACACTTTCAACGTCCATTTTTCCTTAGAATTTGGTTGTAACTTATCACGGAAAGTTGTGGTTTCAATTTTTAAGGCATTATCTTTTCCTTTTATCGGAACATACAAAGTTTCAGTTTGAACATCATTAAAACCTGCTAAAACAACTTGCACATTTAGAACTTCCGATTTTTCAAAAATTTTAATTGGATAATTTAGGAAACCATTTTTCAAATCTTTTCTTTCAAAAACAGTATTCCCATCACCATTTTGAATATAAATATTAGCAATTGCATCTGGAACCGCCGAATAAATCATCAGATTAGCCGTTTCTCCAACTTTATATTCTTTCTTGTCAAAACTTGTGTTAAGGAAAGTTTTTTGTTTTGCATCCAAACTCGATTTACTCCAAACTTGAAAATCCTGACTAGTTTTGATACTGTCTTTGCCTTCGATATTATAAAAGTCTAATCGGTAGTAACCAGCATTTAATTTACCAATGTTAAAGACCGAATCTTGCGCGGTTTTGTCAAACAAAACTCGTTCTGCATTCCAATTTTTCGGAAGATCATTTTTATCAAATCGATCATTCGGGAAAAGATTTATAAATTCTGATTTTGATAGTTTCGGCAAATCCTGAATTTGATCTTTAAACTGACTTCTGAAAACGCGTTGCGGCTCTTCCAACTTCGTCAATTTTGCATGATAAGTTTTTTTAAGATTTTGATGGTTATAGTTTTTCGTTTCAACATTCAACTTAACATCATCATCCGAAAATTGGTCTTTAAGCGGCGTTACATCAATATAATGAGAAACGGAAGACACTGTTAAGCTCGTATCTGCAGATTGCGTTTCACCGGCAATATCCGTTGCACTTGCATTAATGTTGTATTGATCAACTTGGACACCTTCTAGTTTTTCGTCCTTTTTTAAATCTAAAACAATTGTGAATTCGCCCTTGTCATTGGTTTTAGTTTCTCCCAAAATCGAATTTTCATTGTCATAAATTCTTGGATACCAAGAAAAATATCGCCAACGGATATTTTGTTTTTTAATCGCATACTGAATATTAGAATTAGACAACGGAACGCCTGAAAACATCGTCGCTTTTCCTTTTAATTCAATCTTTTGACCATATTTATATTCATCTTTTATGGGTTCAAAATTCAATTCGAAAGTTGGACGTTTGTATTCTTCGACCAAGAAATCTTTTTGTTCAGAAATAACTAACTTTTCATCATCAATTACTAAACTGAAATTTCCGTTAAGTTTTGACTTTGGAAGCGTAAAACTTCCGTTGTATGAACCAAATTCGTTAGTTGTAAAAGTTTGCTTTGCGATTTCTTCGCCATTCGCATCTTCCAAAACAATTTCTTGCGAAAGCTTTGCTACAACAGATTCTTTATTAGCCTCTAGCTTTGTATTTATGACTTTGAAATAAACGATTTGTCCTGGGCGATAGATTTGTCTGTCAAGGAAAATCTGTGCTCGATAATCTTTTCTAGTTTTATTTTCTTCGCGATAATCATTATTAGAACCATAAGTTTGTCTCAACTCAACGTCACCAGTTTTGGTATCTTGTAAAAGATGATAACGATAGTAAAATTTCTTTGTGGTAATCGGCAATTGAAAGCTCGAATCTTTGTTAATCGTCACCACATTGTTAGATATAGATTTTGCATTCGGAAGATATTCGAAAACCTTTAAACTTGGATTTTTTATTAAACTTCCGTTATCAGAATTAATCCACAACAACTCCGAATTATCTTGATTTTTATTGGAAATATTTTTATAAATCGACTTTGCGGCAGACACTAAAAAATAATTGCCATAATAATTAATTGGATTGTCGCCATCGACCAAATATTCCAGCATATAGATTCCTGCAGGAAGCGCTTTAACCTCAAATGATGTTTTATGGGTTTGAAAATCTTCTTTTGTTGGAACTTCAAAATTTTCAGTTTTCACTAATGTTTTTTTAACACTTGAAAACTTCGAATTATATGGATCAGAAACAAAACTTAAAAATCCTAAAATATCGTCTTTAACTTGATAAATTTTCAACTGAATGTTTTTCACATTTTTAGCTTCAACAACGACCTGAAATGGTTTGTTAGCTAAACTTGTCGGCTCAAGATAAAGATTAGCATTAGGTTGAATAATGCTGTTTTCTAGATTTTGAATATTTCCTAAAAATCCAGATTTTGGGTATTTTGATTTTGCATTTTTAATAATTTCTAAAGCTTCTTTTTGCTTTTTATTTGTTATTAAATCCGAGGCAAGATTTGACGCAATCAGCACTTTGTAATCGCCTTCTGTCGCATCATTATACAAGACTTGCCATTGCTTTTTTAAGCTTTTATCATTAGGATTTCTTTGGATTTGATAAGCTAATTTTTCAGACTTAAAATACAATTTTGCATTCCCAGAATTTGTCGTTATTAAATCATCATAAACTTGAAGAATTGTTGGTTGATTCGCGTCTAATTCATTCTTAGTAAACAAGTTAGAATCATTTAAAAATCGAACATATTGCGTCGACGCCCAATCTAACATCGTCGGAAAATATTCTTCATCATAAGCGCCATTAAAAATACTTTTATAGGAACTTAAATTAATCGATTTAAGTTCTTCTTTTTTGTCAAAAACCAGTTGATATTTTTTTAATAAATAGTTTTTGAAACCGAGATTAGTCCAAGTCTCAATCTGAGAAACATCTTGATTGTCAACATTGGTACGACTTCTAATTTTCCATTGTACAGAATCGTAATAATCCTTGATAAATTCGGCTTTCAAAACCTCCAAAACCAAATCTTCCTTACCAGAAAAAGAATTTTTTGTTTCTTCAATTTTTTTAAAAAAACGACTGGCATTATCATTTTCGGTATCGTCAAAAATGGTTTTAACAATGCTAAAATCACCTTTCAGGGCTTTAATTAACTCTGGTAGATTTTTATCTTTCATGGCTTGTTTTTGAATATTTTGAAAAATCGTTTGGTTGGACTTAAAGTTTCCTTTCTTCGCCTGTTCTTTAATGATTTTCCATTGTTGCTCGTAGTAATTCTGTCCAAAAACTGGAGCCGAAAAACTAGTCAATAACAACAATCCTAAAGTAGGAATGAGTTTTTTCATAAACTTTTATTTATCAAAATCACATTACAAAAGCTACAATTTTGTTTACTTTGTAATATAATGTCAGTTTTAAAATTAGCAAAAATATATATTGTAGACAGCCAAATTTATGTTTCCTTAATGGGAACAATGTTGGCTGCTTTTTTCTTTTTGGAACAAAATACATTCCGTTTTCCCAAGCTGTACCTCATTTTTCTAACATTTTTCAGTGGTTATCTTTATACAAAATACCAAGGGCAAGGTCGAATATTTAAAAAAATATTAATATTCAATTTTTTTACTGGTATTATTTGCGTTCTCCTGATCATCAGAAATCATAACGAAATTGTCTTATTAAAATGGTTATTAATAGTTGTTCTGGGACTTTTGTACAACAGTAATTTTCTTGCGAACACCATTCGTAACATACCATTTGTCAAAATTTTCTATGTTGGACTAGTTTGGGCCTTATCCTTTGGATTCTTAGGATTGCCAGAAGTTAATTGGCCAATTATCGGATTTAGCTTTTTTTTCATCTCCGCACTTGTTTTGCCTTTTGATATTCGCGATATGAAATACGATACAGTCGTCACTTTCCCGAAATTAATTGGTATCAAAAACACAAAATTACTCGCCTATTTTTTGATTATTCTAGCAAATATCATAAGTATTTTATTTTTCAGAATAGATAGCATTATTGCATTATTGTTAACATCTTTTGTAAGTTGTATTTTGATATTCTTCGCATCTGAAAACAAAACTGATGCTTACTTTTCTTTTTGGATCGAAAGTTGTTCCGCACTTCCACTCATTATTTACTTGGCGATTAAATATTACCTCCTTTTTTAAGAATCCGATTTGACTTATCTTTGTAGGACTAAATCAATTTCTATTTTGAGAATTAATAAACTCAGTCTTCGTAATTTTAAAAATCACGATTATCTACAGCTAGATCTTTCTGCGCAAATCAATTGTTTTGTCGGAAATAATGGCGTGGGAAAAACGAATATTCTAGACGCTTTGTATTATCTTTCTGTTGGTAAAAGCTTCCTCGGAAACTCCGATTTTAACAATGTTAAAAACGATTGCGATTTCTTTAGCATCGAAGCGGAAGTTCAAAATGAGAAGAAAGAAGATATTCTCAAAATAATTCTTAGTAAGGAAAGTAAGAAAGTGATTAAAAAAAATGACAAATCTTATGACCGACTCGCAGATCATGTTGGTTATTTGCCATCCGTTATTATTTCGCCTTATGATCAAAATTTAATTTCGGATTCTGGAGAAAGCCGCAGAAAATTTTTAGATGCGATGATTTCTCAAACTGATAGCGATTATCTTTTTGCTTTAATACAATATCAAAAGACCTTACAACAACGAAATGCGCTTCTAAAAAGCTTCGCAAAAAATAGATATTTCGACAAAGATAGCCTCGAGATTTATAATGAGCCTTTGATAAAACATGGCGAAAAAATATTTGCAAAACGTAAAAACTTTGTTGAACTTCTTAATCCAGTTATGCAAAACTTTTATCAAAGTATTTCTGGCGGAAAAGAAGAAGTTTTTATAACTTATCAATCGGACTTAGAACAAGATTTTTCTGATTTGCTTACTCAATCTTTAGATAAGGATCGGGTGCTAACTTACACTTCCAAAGGCATACATAAAGATGACTTGCTTTTTGAAATGATGCATTATCCCATTAAAAAAGTAGGATCGCAAGGACAACAAAAGACTTTTTTGGTTGCGTTAAAACTTGCACAAATGATTCGTATCAAAGAATTGACTGATAAAACACCCATCCTTTTATTGGACGACATCTTTGATAAACTAGATGATAAACGTGTAACACAGTTAATTGATCTTGTTAATCAAGAAAATTTTGGACAAATCTTTATTACAGATACACATAAAGAACGTACAGAAAGTATTTTGAAAGACATAAAAGAACCAATCAACATCTACGAAATCTAAAAATAAAAAATGCCAGATATATTCTGGCATTTCGCATATAATAGAATGGTTATTAATCACATTTAGACATTCACGATAATTGAAAAAAGCTTAGTAGTAGTCTTTGTCTAAATATTTCTATCAAAATTTCAAAAAATGTTCAAAAAATGCAAAATTTAGGGGTGGACATTGGGGTGGACAAATTATTTTACAAATAAGCAATACTGATTATCAACTATTTACAAATTGAAAATAAAATAAAAAAAAATGCTATTTTTTAAATATATTTGTCAACATGGTAAAAATCTACTGCTTTTTTGCTTGCTTCCTATTTTGTTTTGTTCAAATAAAAGCTGAGCACGATGAAAAAAACATGTCCATAGAAACCAAATTCTTGGAAAAAGCATCAAAGATAGATAACGAAAAACAGTTACTTTATTTCTTAAACTCAGATTCGTATAAAATAATAAGTAACAAAAAAGAAATCATAAACAAAGTTGTATTAGCAAACTTTTTTTCAAAACAATTAGACAGATCTAATCCTAAAAGTCTACAACTATATAAAGACGCACAAAAATTATCAACAGATATCAAAGACAACAACTTTTTGATATGGTTTTATACAAGCTTTGGATTCTATTATTACACCTACAATGATTATCCCAACGCATTACCATTATTTTTAAAAACATCAAAACTTCTAGAAAGCAATCAGGACAAGGACATTATCGACTCGTGTACTATTTTAAAATTAAATGGCTTCTTTTGGTCGACAATCGAAGATTATAATAAAAGTAACGAATATCTAGAGCGCGCTTTACAACAATGCTCAACTAATGACCAAAACTATGGGACAATACTTAATAGCATTGCCCTTAATTACATCAAGTTAAATGATTTTCAGAAAGCACTAACGTATCTCGAAAAGACCAAATCTGCAGCTACAACAATTAATGATAAAGTCCGTTACGCAAAAGCTTTAGGAGACATTGCATACATTGAAGCTTATAGAAAAAACTACGACAAAGCGATTAACTTATTAAAGGAAGATATAGAAATTTCTCAAGCTGAAAATAGTTATAGAAATACAATGTTTGCACAAACAAGATTAGCGAAAATCTATGTCGAAACCAAGCAGTTCCAAAATGCGAAAAAGCTATTACAAGATGCTTTATCGTACAGTAGAACCAAAACATATCTAGCTAGTAATGAGTTAGATATCCAAAAGCTACTTTTGCAAATTGCAGTACATGAAAAAAATGATAATGCAGAGTTAGCTGCAAGAAGAAGAATTGAAAGTCTGAATAATCAAATTATATTACAAGATGGTGTTGAAGCCGTAAAAATGGCAAACTGGCAAAGCCAAAAAGAGCGTGTAGAATGGCAATTAGAAGCCGAACAAAACAAAGCGGAAAAGTCAAAAGTTATTAAATGGTTCTTACTTGCAGTCAGTCTTTTGCTCTGTGGCCTTGTTGCAAGTATTTATCAACTTAATAAAAGAAAAATTCGTTTACTGAAAAGTAGTTTTGAAAAACAGATTTTAAAATTCAAATTAGACCAAGTTGAGTCCGATAAAAAATTACAATCGACTAATACTTCTTTAGCAAGCTTCAAAGCCTATTTGGTTGACAGAAATAAACATATCGACAAGATTGACACTGAAATTAGCAAACTCCGAGAAACAGGAAGATCAACAAAAACACTTTCCGCAATGGAGGAATTAAAGATATCGCATTTGGTTACCGACGAAAATTGGAATAAATTCAAAGAGGTTTTTATCCGAGAAGAGCCAGAATATTATCAATACATCATCAATTCCTTCCCAGGTTTAACAGAATCTAACCTACGCATTATCCTTCTTAACAGATTAGATCTTAACAATATAGAAATCGCTCAACTATTAGGCCTTAGTGTTGATGGCGTTAAAAAATCAAAGCAGCGACTTCGTAAGAAGTTCGACAATGACGATACTTTTGTAATTTAAAAACTATAAAAAACTAGAATCAAACGAAAAAGGTAACAAATCTCGAACCGATTTTGTTTTAAAAATCTCACCTTCTAGAGAAGCAAAATAGATTTCGATAGGTTGATCTTGTTTAGCCTCATACTCCAAAATACTTTGGCGACACGCACCACAAGGCGGAATTGGTTGAGAACTAAGCATATTACGAGGTGCACCAATCACAAACATTTTAGTAATTTGTGCTTTAGGAAAATTCGCAGATGTCCAGTAGATGGTCGTTCTTTCTGCACAAAGACCAGAAGGATAAGCCGCATTTTCTTGATTACTTCCTGTAATAATCTCACCATTATCAAGCAAAAGTGCACAGCCTACCAAGAAGTTAGAATAATTTGCGTAGGCATTTTCTCGAACTGCTTTTGCAGCTTCAAAAAGTTTCTTTTCAGTTTCGTCAAGATCCTCATATGAAGGAATCACGTGAAAACTGATTTTGATTTCTTTTTCCATTTTTCAAAAATCGGAGGGTAAAAGTACGCCTTTTTTAGTTATCACAAAACTATTTTTAATCTTTAGTAACGAAATCTCCGATTATCTTTTTTCTCTGACAAAATTTTCTTAGCTGTCAATCGTTTTTCAATCTGACTTTTACGTGGTTTTGTCTGCTTTCGTGGTTTTTGAACAACAACAGAAGCATTAACGATATTAAGAATTCTTTCGATAGCAATCGCTTTATTTTCAAGTTGCGTTCTTGCTTCGGTAGACGTCAATTGCAAAACTCCGTCGTTGTTAATACGATTTTTTAATTTTTCCAAAATCAACTCAATTTGCTCATCAGAAAAAAATTTAGTTTCCGAAACTTTCCACATCGCAGTAACCGCCGTCTCAACTTTATTTACATTTTGACCGCCAGCACCACCACTTCTTGATGTTTTAAAACTAAGTTCCTTAGAAAAATCATTCATCTCTGTATCTATTAATTATCGCTTTCAAATCTATTCGGTTCACTTTTCCGTTTGGAGTTCTCGGGATATTTTCAATAAAGATAACATCTTTTGGACGATCAAGCTTACGACGGTAATTTATATTTGAAATTTTAATTTTTAAATCTTCACTCGGCGGAGCCTCAACAACTGCGATCATTTTTTCACCCAAAACGTCATCAAGAATCGCTGTAACAACAACTTCGTAAGGTATTTCTTTCTTTATTAAAGCTTCAACTTCTTCAGGAAAAATTTTGGCACCACCAGAATTAATTACATTATCAATTCGTCCTAAGAATCGAAATTGATTTTCCCCAATTATCTCGACCAAATCGTTGGTTACAATAAGATCCGGACTAATATTTGGTGCATTTATAATAAGACATCCGCTCGGACTAATACTAATATTAACACCTTCAAAACAAGTAAAATAATCTTCAGTAATTGGATAAATCTTTCGTAGTGCGACATGAGACAAAGTTTCGGACATGCCGTAAGTCTCAAAAATCTCTTGATTTGAAGTTTTTAAACTGTCATAAATTTTCTTTTTTAAACTTTCCGAAACAGCTGCTCCGCCAATAATCAGTTTTTTAATTAAATGTAATTTATCTAGAGAATGCTCCACTTGCAAAGGCGTCATTGCACAAAAATCGACTTCTGCCTCTAAATTTGCAAGCGCATCCGACTTAGGCTCTAAAACATTAAGAATAAGTTGACGTTCGATAGCGCGAATTACCATCATTTTGCCAGAAATATATTCTATCGGAAGACACAAAGCAGCGGAATTTCCTTTTATTAAACCTAAAAAATCGCAAGTCATCTTTGCCGAAGCAAACATTCTGCTTTTTTCGACTTCAAAAAGCTTTGGAATTCCTGTCGAACCAGAACTTTTTATGCTTGTTGTGGGCTTATCGGAAAGGCATTCTTGAAAAAATTCAAAAACTTTTGTTTCAAAGTCATTTTTAGGCTTCACTATATCTAGCTGAATATCAGAACAGTCGATTAACATTGATTTTTTTATGAAATTATTTTGTATAAAATTATGAAATTTTTTGCAAAATATTTTGGAAGTTAGAAAAAAAGGCGTACATTTGCATCACAATAAACGACAGACCCATGGTGTAACGGTAGCACTCCGGTTTTTGGTACCGTCTGTTGGGGTTCGAATCCCTGTGGGTCTACGATTATCCAAATAGCTTGCTAAATTTAGCAAGCTATTTTTTTGTGCTTTATTTCAAAATAATTTATTCTAAAATTTAATTTCACCTTGCAATACTTTAGCTTAGTCTTCCAAATGGTTGCAAGATTTATTCTCACAAACTCCGAAAATAATTCAACAATAAATAAAAACTTAGATGTGATTATTAATTTAATAAAATAAAAAACATTGCTACTGACTACAGAATGAGAAAATTTAACTAAAATTTTCAATAAAATAATTGCATTCAAATAACAAAGACTTTATTTTTGGCGAAACATGCTAAAAATAATTAAATGACAAAAATTAAACTTATCTGGACACTATTCTGTGTTTTAACCATTCAAATCTTTTCGGCACAGACTGAAGTTAAAAAGCCAGCTGATGCTTTCGACCTTTATTTCAAAGCTTTTGTTAATAAAAACGAAACCGCACTGAAAGCACTTAACGATTACATGCGACCAACTGTTGAAGGAAAAGATATGTACGCGATTGATTTTACTGAAGGAAATTCGGAAATGATCGCAAATATGTCTGACAACTTTTTGAGCATCTTTTCTCCTGCTGCTGCAAAAGCTAATAAAAAAGAGGCAGAAGACTATTTCGCTGCAATGATTAAAAACTTTAACGAAGCCACTTATAAAATAAGCAGTGCAAAGTTGGTAGATAACGAATATGTAAAAGGCGAAAAAATAGCAGAAATTTCTTATCGTGTTACTTTCAAAATGCCGAAGGAAGCTTCTGACGACATCCTATCTGTCTACAAAAATAAAAATCCTAAGACACTGAAAGCGGACGAACTTAAACAACTTTTAATTTCTCTTAAAAACACCTATAGCAACGCGACTAAAGAAGAAAGTGTTGACCGTCAAGTCAGCTTGTACCAATTAAAAGAAAAAGGGAAAATATATTACAACAGCGGAAATATCTATGAAGAAATTGTTACCAACTTAACTGATTTCTATTTTGGGAGTGATGACGAACTGGCTGAGGAATAAAAATATTTTAATAAATAAAAAACGCAACTTGTAAGTTGCGTTTTTTGTTATAATATGAGGTTCTGAATAAAGCTTTGTAAATCTATTTCTTTATCAAGACCTAGTTTTATTTTCAATCTATATTTCGTCATCCTAACAGTTTTAACCTCAACCTTTAAAAGATTTGCAATCTGTTGGTTATCCATATTCAAATAAATATAGGACGCATATTTTAAATCTTGTATCGTTAGCTTTCCTTTGGAAGTTTCATTCAACTTTTTGAAAAGTTGCGGATGTACTTCCTCGTGCATATCTTTGACACGCGCCAAATCTTGATCTACAAATTTTTCTTTGCGAAGAAGCTTATCCAGATCCGCATCTGCATTGGTTTTAATCTTTTCAGTTAATTCATTAATAATAGAATTTTTCTGATCCAGTTGGATCGATTTTGCCAAGGCCTGTTTATGCAGTCGCTCCTGCTCTATTTCCAAAAGTCTTTGCTCAGCTTCCAATCTCGCTTTTTCCTCAGATTCTAACTGAAGTTTTAGCTCGGTTTCAATTTTTTCTGACTCTAAAAGATCTGCACGTTGTTTAGTGAGTTTTTTTTTGTATCTCTGATTATTGAAAAGTACGATAAATCCAGCAACTGCAATAATAACAATCGCCAACAACATCCACAATTGACGAGTTCGACCTTGGTTAATTTGTTCTAGCTGATGGATTTGTTCATTTTTTTCTCTGTGTCATAAAAAATTTCCAAAGACATTGTATTATTGTCAAAGCGCTCTTTACTTTCTTGACGAATCATATCTTTAGCTTCACGCTCGATGGCCAATGCCTTTTCAAAACGACCAGAATTAGAATAAACACGAGACAAATTGTCGATTTTAGAGATTTTTGAACTTAACATAATCTCTGTATTTGCACGCCCAAGATCGTAAGCTTTTTGATAGTAATTCTCAGCTAAACCAACATTACCTTCATTCTCATAATTGTAACCAATATTATTATAAATAAGTGAGGTAAGATCTCCGTAATTAGCATCATTACTTGTTAAATCTAAAGCTTTGAAAGCTAAATCCAAACTTTCCTTACTCGCATTACTTGTACGAATGAACGGAACTAAACTTCCATAATTGATGTAATAAGCAATGAGAGAACGCTTTTGCGCAACTTTAGGTTCGATCTTAGAAATAACATTGAAAGCACGACGATAATTAACATCCGCAGAATCTAAATATTTCTTTTCGCGCATGGCCGTACTTAGATTTTTGTAATAAAAACCAACATTGTTAAAAGAAAAATTTAACAACAAATTATTCTTAGACTTCTTAGCATAATCTAGAGCCTTGAAAGCCGAATCTTTATACTCTTGGACATCAGCTGCATTTTTGACTTGATATGAAAATTTAAGAAAATACAGTTGGGTTAAAATAAATTCTCTCGATCTGACTTTTCAAAAACCGAAATACTACTATTAATAGCCTTTACAAATTGATCTTTTTTATTAAGTTTTAAATAATATCTCGCATATCCATAATCAACATAAGCATTCGACAGATTATCATTAGCCTCATCTAATAGGTCTTTTGCTTTTTTTAAAGAATTAACCTGCGCTTGCTCATCTTTAGTCACCGAATAATAATCGGACAAATAGACAAGCCCAATTATTTTGCGACGAACATCTTGGCTAGGAAGAAAATCTTTTTCGAGAAGACTTCTAGCCTTTTCGTTCTCCTTTGCATAAAGATACGCATATACAGTTTGTTGACTTTTATCCAAATCACTTTGTCCAAAATAACAAATTGGAATTAAAAACATCAACAGCAAAAACCTAGAAAATATCAATCTCAGCATTATAACTTATCTTCTTTCTTATATTGAATAAAAACACCTTCTTTAAATAAAAAAACTTTAAAGCATCTTATAATCAACGAATTAAATATTACAAAATTTAACAAAAAACAAAAAATCGAAATTCATAATTGAGTGTTAATTTCGTACAACTCCTGCAAAAATATAAATAATTGATTAATAATACATTATAAAGTATCGTATATATTTTGTAGACAAAAAATCTACAAATGTAAATACAGTGTCGATTACAAAATATAACATAACCTATTTATTTTTAAGAAATTTGAAATTACAAAACGGACGAAACTAAACTGAAATTTTAAACTATTAGAAAATCAGTAAAACGGATTTCTTAACTGAAATCCGTTTTTTTATTCGTAAAAAAAAGAGCCATCAAATTTGAAAGCTCTTATATTAAATTTTAAATTAAAAATTACATTCTATTAACAACGCCAATTCCCATTAAAGCCAAAGCCTTCTTGATAGTTTTAGCTGTTAAATTGGAAACCTGTAATCTAAATTGAATTGTATTTTGATCTTCTTGATTCAAAATTGGATTATTTTGATAGAATGAATTATAAACTTTCACCAATTCGTAAACATAATTCGCCACTAATGCTGGACTTAGTTGTTCAGCTGCTCTAGCAATAACTTCTTTGAAATTTGACAAAGTCATCACCAACTCTTTCTCATTATCATTAATCGCATAATCTTTTGTAATAGCAGAATCAACGAAATTTGCCTTATTTAACAAGGATTGAATTCGGGCATAAGTATATTGGATAAACGGTCCTGTATTACCATTAAAATCGATACTTTCCTCTGGATTAAACAACATTTTTTTCTTTGGATCAACCTTTAGCATAAAATACTTAAGCGCTCCAATCCCAACCTTTTCGTAAGAAATTTCCTTTTCTTCCTCCGTTAAATGTTCTAATTTTCCTAGTTCCTGAGATTTATCTTTTGCTGTTTGATACATCTCTTGCATCAAATCATCAGCGTCCACAACAGTCCCTTCGCGAGATTTCATTTTTCCATTCGGAAGTTCAACCATTCCATAAGACAAATGATAAAGTTGATCAGCCCACTCGTATCCTAATTTTTTAAGGATTAAAAATAAAACTTGGAAGTGATAATCTTGCTCGTTACCAACAGTATAAATTAATTTTTGAATATCATTATCTTTGAAACGTTCAACGGCAGTTCCTAAATCTTGCGTCATATAAACTGAAGTTCCGTCAGAACGAAGAAGTAACTTTTGATCCAAACCTTCGTCAGTTAAATCTGCCCAAACAGAACCGTCTTCTTTCTGGAATAAAACACCTTTTTTAAGACCTTCCTGAATAATATCTTTTCCTAAAATATAAGTATTACTTTCGTACTGAACTTGGTCAAATTCAACACCCAATCTTTGGTAAGTTTGGTTAAAACCGGAATATACCCAAGCATTCATTTTTGACCAAAGTGCGCGTACGTTAGGATCAGCATTTTCCCAATCTAAGAGCATTTTTTGAACAGCCAACATAGATGGTGCTTGTTTTTTAGCAGTTTCCTCATCCATTCCTTCAGACATTAAAGCAGCAATTTCTGCCTTATAATTTTTATCAAATTCTACATAGAAATTACCAACTAATTTGTCACCTTTCAGATTTTCAGATTCTGGTGTCACACCATTTCCGAATTGCTCCCAAGCCCACATAGATTTACAAATATGTACACCTCTGTCGTTAATAATTTGAGTTTTGATAACATCATAGCCATCAGCTTCTAGAATCTGTGCCACAGAAAAACCTAAAAGATTATTTCTGATATGTCCAAGATGCAAAGGTTTGTTGGTATTTGGAGAAGAATATTCCACCATCACAGTTTGATTTTTAGAATCTACTTTCCCAAAATCTTGGTAAGTATTTTCGAAATTATCAAGAAACAACGAATTGTTAATTTTTAAATTAAGAAAACCTTTAACCGCAATAAAACTTTCTACATATTCAACTTCGTTGGTCAGCTCGCTCCCCAATTCAATACCAATGACATCCGGACTTTTCTTAAGAAGTTTAACCAATGGGAAAACAACAACGGTAAAATCACCATCGAAATCCGTTTTGTTTTGTTGAACTTCAAGTTTTAAATCGTGGATTTGGTAAAGATTATTAATAATATCTGAAACCTTCTGCTGAATGCTATCTTTAATATTCATTATGCTAAAAAAATAATGGCAAAGTTACGAAAATAAAAAAACGAAAATCTAGTTTATATATCTGCTATTAATATTAAATTATCACAATAAGTATATAAAATTAACAATGAAATAAAACATCACATAGTTTTTTTATACCTTTATAATTATAAATTCGCAAAATTAGAATTAGTGAAAAAATATTTTTTTTTATTTCTACTATTAACAATATCCTGCCCTTTGTTTGGTCAGCTAGACTTAGAACATTGGTTTCCACCGGTATATAGATCCGTTACATTTTATGGTAGCTCCAATTTAGAAATTAATATAAGTACACCTCATATTAATCCTTTTCGTGTATATATATATTCTAGAGGAACTTTACAAAAAACCATAACAATAAGCAAAAACAACCCTGGAAAATATTCATTTTTAGGAAAAGATTTTATAGCTTCTGGCTTAAATTATTTAAAAACTCAAGACACGGGAATACATTTAGTTGGAGAAAATAGTTTTTATGCTGACTTAAGGTTTTATCAAGGTGGAAACTGTGAGATGATCTACTCTAAGGGAAAATCTGCATTAGGAACCGACTTCATGTCAGTAAATACATCGATTGACATGTATGAAGGTTTTGGATCCTTAACCCTTATGACTAGTGTGATGGCAACACAAGATAATACAACAATTAAATTCTATGGTTATGATCCGAAAATTACCTTTATAGATGGTACTAAATCTAATACTCGAGAAATAACCCTTAACAAAGGAGAATCTTATGTTTTTGTTGCTAAAAAAGCTGACAACTTTGACATCTACGATAACGAATATTTTAATACTTTAAATGGAGCGAAAATCCAATCGAGCAAACCAATAGTAGTAGTAAGTGGGGGATTTAATACACAATATGCCTATGAAAATGGAAATGGCAGCACAATACTAGAACAATTAGTCCCTATTAAAAATCTTGGTAAAGAGTTTTTTATGAAATCTGGCTTTTCAAGTATAAGTAAGCACACAGAAAAGGCTTTTATAGTTGCAACAAAGGATAATACAAAACTATATTTTAACAATACAATCACACCTCAAATAACCTTAAATGCGGGGCAATACTACTTAACACCTATCAATTTATTCATTGGCAAGAGCATGTACATCAAGTCATCTGAACCCATATATTGCATGCAACTATCCTCAGGAACCAACAAGGCTGGGCGAGCTGCAGACTACTCCTATTTTGCAGGATCTATGTCATATCTTCATCCACTTGACAAAACCCTACCAGGAAAGATAGATAAAATCATAAATACTGGTAAAATTGGAGAACAAAACTATCGTAATTTTTTAAATTTATTGGTCCCAAAAGGAAATAGCTTGAAAATTAATAACCAATTCCCTAATCCAGCAAGTGGTCCATTTCCAATTACTGGCAATGAAGATTATATGTATTATTCGCTTGAAGATCATATAGGTGATGTAGAAATAGAATCAGAAAATGGACTTATTGCAACAATTATAGGTGGTAGTAGTGAATATGTTCATGGCTGGTCAAGTGCTACTACAGGATTTAGTAACGATCCTTACATATTAAAAAGCGGGAATTGTATCGAAGAAGAAGTTGAGTTGAAAGTCAGTAATGTGGATTTCGAAAGATTCCAATGGCAAAAAAATAAAATTAATATAGATGGTGCTGAAAATTCCACATACTATCCCACAACATCTGGATACTACAGATGTATCTTGACATATTCAGGTGTCACATATGCAACGGAAGAAGTCTATGTTGACTATTGTCCTTACTTAGTTACAGAAAAAGATTTAGGCAATATATGCTCTAAAATAATAGGTGAAATAAAATTTAGTGCACCGAATGAGAATAAGATAATAGATAGAATAAAAATATTGACTCCTCCTACTAATGGAAAAGTTACAATAAACAATCTAAATAAAACTTATAATTACGAAGCAAATACTAATTATACCGGAACGGATAGGTTTGTACTTGAGATTTGTACTACAAATAGTAGTTTATGCGAAGCACTGAAACTAAAGGTCAATGTACTACAAACACCAAATGAGAACTTTAGCGAGACACTAACTGCTTTATCCACTGATGATAATTTTAGTATCTATGATTTAAGCTTAGCAAGAATTAACATAAATAGCTCAAATAATGTAACCTATTACAAGAATCAAGATTTGACTGAAGAAATTGTAAATTATGAAAAATATGAAACAAATGAAGCAATGGCCTACGCAAAAATTACAAGTCCAACAACGTCTTGCAGTGGTATAAAAAAAATAAAACTAATTCCTTTACCCATAATAGCAGATGCAGATCTAGTACTTCCGAATTTTCTATCACCAAATGCTGATAGTATGAATGATATTCTAGATTTTTCGATTTTAAAATCTATGCTAAATGTCAAGGTAGTAATTAGTGATCGTTATGGAAAAAAAGTATTTGAAAGTAATGGCGAGAACTTCATATGGAATGGGAGAAATATAGAAAACAAACCATTACCTACAAATGCATATTGGGCTATATTCACATGGACCTCACCTACAACAAAACTTACGACAACAAAAAAACAATGGATCATGTTAAAAAATAACTAAAAAAGAGCTAACCTATTGATTAGCTCTTTTCTTTCTAGCAATTGCTACTTTTACATTCCTCTTATTATCAATTTAAACAAATCATTATTTATCAATAAGCTTTTGTCCAAACTGCAACCGCATTATCATTACCAGGATTTCCGTCAATATTTTTAGAAGATATTTCTAGTCTAATTTCAGTATCTGATATACCAATCAAATCAAAGGATTTAGTTTGGTCAAGTCCATTAGATTTATATTTTAAAATTAGTAATCCCTCTTGCGATTGAAGATTCCACGTACCAGCATAATTTTCAGCAACATAACAACCTTGTGTAACATCATTATACTCACTATCTTCATATACGCCAGTTTTATCAGAGTTTATAACAATTTTATCATTAATATCGCAACCAGTAATATTATAGTTTTTACTTTTAAACTCATAATGACTAAGTTTAAAGGTACCTTTCAAATTAACAGGCTGGGATGGCGAGGGTTCTCTATCATTATTACAAGAAATAATTATACTTCCCATAATAATACTTAAAATTATTTTCTTCATGTTTCAAATATAAAAAAAGGTTGGCAAAAGCCAACCTTATAAAAATTAATTTTTGTCCCAAAAAACTTTTGTCGTTGCAACATCTTTTCCTCCTGGTAAATGAGTTACAGCTTCTAACCAGTTAGTCTTATTTAAAGATTGCTCAGGTGCTGGGTAAGTCATTCTTGTAGGAATAGCACTTAATACAGACCCTTCAGGATTCTCAAATGCAGGATAATCTAACCTTCTATTAAAAGTCCATGCTTCAAAACCTCTATTGTACATCGCGTACCACGATTGTTCGCCAATAGACTTTTTCCATTCCGCAGCATTATAAGGATTTGCAGCAATGTATGCATCAGCCTCTGCTGACTCAACCCCCCAATAATCCATAGATGCTTTAATTCCTTGATTATATAGACTTGAAGCAGATCCAGCTAAAAATCCTCTTTGAACAGCCTCTGCCATTAAGAAAGATACTTCGGAATAATCAAAAATATCACCTACAGCATCTGGCTTAATAATATCATCTGCTACATGAGAAAAACTTGCAAACTCGTTAGAGTCTCCATAGACACCTCCAACAAATTCACCATCAACTTTTGTAAAGTATTTTTCTCTTCTAGGATCATTCTTTTCATTCATCGGATCAACCAATGTATCAGCAGCTACAAAATCTTGTCTACCAGAACCTGCAACATTCACATTCTGATAAAGAGGACTACTAAAATTACCTTGTTGATAAGTTACTGTAAAATTATCTGCGTTAGATGCAATAACTCCAGCCGCAACAGCACTTTCAATAGTGGATTTAGCCAATGCTGCATCAACATCTGATAAATTAACTCCCAATCTTAATTTAAGAGAGTTTGCTAACTTTTTCCATTTAGACATATCTCCTTTAAAATTAGAAATATCTGATGAAAAACCAATCTTCCCAACTTTTATTGAACTATTAACTGCAGTTAATCTTCTAATAAGATCTGTATAAATAGTTTTAGCATCATCATACTTTGGGGACAATGTACCTGTTCCTCCAGGTTCAGCCTTTAAAGCCTCAGAATATGGTATATTATTATAGGTATCTACTAAATTAGCCCAAGCATAGATTTCAATAATCTCTAATTGAGCTAACATATTTGTCTTAACGTCAGCATCATAAGCGGCTTGTGCAGTATTTGAACTCTCTTCTTCTACTTTAGCCTTAGCAAGCTTTACAGTATTTAATACATTTCTATAGAAGAAATTCCAATGATTTGTATTAATCTGACGAGTTACCATATCATAGTTAGATTCATCTGTATAAGTTGTTTCAGTCCACTGCTGTGTGAAGAATCTAGAAATATTTCTATTAACATTCGCATCTACCATTTGCTGAAACAAGTAAGTTTCAGCTGTAGCAAAAAATGTTTTTGATGGTAAAGTTTGAGGATGTTTAGGATCCACATTCAAATCTGTAAAATCTCTTGCACATGAAGTGAAGACTGGATAAGCGAGCGTTAAAGCTCCTACTATTAAAAATATTTTTTTCATGACTTTTTTAGAATTTAAAGGTTACATTAACACCGATATCTCTTGTAGTTGGTAGGATACCAATAGAGTTACCTCTTGATCCTAATCCACCACCAACACCAGCTTCAGGATCTGCATAAGGAACATTTTTATGAATAATCCATAAGTTTCTTCCCACTAAGGAAACTTTAGCTTCTTCAATGAAAGTACTAGCTAACAATGATTTTGGTAATCTATAAGTAATGTTAGCTTCACGTAACTTAACATATGATGCATCATATACAAATCTAGCATTAGGCATTCTTCTATAACCATCTACGTTACCATAACCTTGTGGAGAAATAGTTGCAGTTGTATTTGTTTGTCCGTTAGGATTTACACCTGGCCATACAACCCCTGTAGTTCTATATCCACCTACAGCAGTTTCGGCATAAAGACCAGTTGCTAAACCATAATACATATCAGTAGAATATGTAGACCCACCATGTTGCATGTCAATCAAGAATCCAGCTGATAAATCTCCCCCAAAGAACGTAAATGTATTTCTAATACCTCCAGTCCAATCAGGCGTAATGTTACCAATTTCTTTGTTAGATTCTGCTGTTCTTAAATAACGGCCTGTAGTAGGACTAATTGTTGGTTGCCCATTTGTATACACATAATCCGTACCGTAGATAACACCATAAGCTTCACCTTCTACTGCATTAAGTGATACGCCACCTTGGTAAGCTGCCAATCTCAACACCTTAGCGTCAGGGTGCAATGAGACTAATTTATTCTCATTCTTCGCCCAGTTTGCATTAATATCCCAAGTAAATGCTTTAGATTTAAATGGTGTTGCATTGAATTGAACTTCAATACCTTTGTTATCAATTTGTCCTGCGTTAATCGTAATTTGATTGTATCCAGTTGCATTAGAAACTGGAAGATTCATAATCTGATCAAATGTCTTTGTCTTATAAGCTGCAATATCAAATCCTAAACGATTTTTGAAAAATTGCATCTCTAAACCAACTTCAACTTCTTTCGATCTTTCAGGCTTTAAGTTCGGGTTATTAAGAACCGTTGGCATTAAATAAATACCCTCATTGTGGAAAGCTCCATTTTTATTGTATGTATTAATAAGTCTATAATTACCAGTTGATGATCCCACTTCTGCGTAATTCGCTCTAACTTTCATAAAACTTAACCAGTCTTGTTTGATGTAGTTACTTAATAATACAGCCCCTGTAATAGAAGGATACCCGTAAGCATTGTTTCCAGCAGGTAAGTTAGAAGATTTATCATAACGATATGTAGCATCCACAAAAATACTTCCATCGTAATCAAATGAAGCAGAAGCATAACCACTTCCTGTTTGACTTCTTTGATAAACCTCTACAGGATCTAAAGTTTCTCCCATCGAGTTTTCAATAGAATAAATACCTGGTACAATTAGTCCTCCTTCTGTAGATGCAGTAATACTTTCAAAACCATTCTTTCTCAAGTTAGCACCGACAACCCCTTGTACATTTAATTTATCCGTAATTTCAAACTTATAATTTGCAATTAAATCAAAATTGGTCTCTGAACCAGTCATATTTTGTCTCCAATAACCAGAAGGCGCATTGTTACGTGATAATCCAAATGCTTGAGTTAAACTGCCATCAGCCAATCTTTGTTCCATTAACATATTGTAATAGTCGAATGAAACTTTCCCTAAGATTCCGAAATTTTTACTTACATCATATTTTACTTGTGCATAACTGAAGCTTCTTGTTCTACTATCTGATTGGTAATTTTGATAAACTTGGAAATATGGGTTATTCCAATATAATGGATATCCATCGTTAGCCGATGTTCTATTCCATGTTCCGTTATCATACTTTCCAGTAGCTCTATAAGAGTTGAAATATACATCTTTCAATTGCGATAAATCAACGTTAGTTTGCCACCATTGTCTAAACCCAGTCACCAAGTTATCAGAATAACCTGTAGCATTTCTACCTCTAGTATCTTGTACTGTTAAAGTAGTATAAACACTTGCAGACAATTTATCAGTTAACTGATGATTTACTCTAGCAGAGAAAGTATTCTTATTAATCTTAGAGTTTGGCATTAAACCTGATTGGTCAAAATTATTATAACTTAACATGAAGTTATTTTTAGCATCGCCTTTCTCTAATGTTATTGAATTAGAATAAGTAATTGGATTATTAAAAAAAGTAATTGGTCCATTTTTAGCAGCTAACCAAGCATGGGGTTTACCGTAGTTATTTGAATATTTGTTAAAAGAGTCCCACTGCCACACTTGTAAATTAGGATTAAATTCTCCACCATAAGATGCATCTTCACTGAAAGGCACTTGTGGTAATCCTCCTGGTCCAACATTAAAATAAGAATCTTGATTTGGTCCATAATAAGCTCCATAACCAGCACCATATCTAGATTGATATTCTGGGAATGTAGATTTATCAATAAAACCAACATTAACATCTGATGATAATGTTACCCCCCAAGAATTATCTTTTTTAGAACTTCTACCTTTCTTTGTTTCAATAACGATAACGCCATTCAAAGCTCTTTCTCCATAAAGAGCAGATGCGGCTGCCCCTTTCAAGATATTCATACTTGCAATATCTTCTGGGTTAAGATCTGATAAGAAGTTACCCAAGTCAAATGTACCAGAAACAAATCCATTGCTGATAGGTGAACCATCAATTACAATTAGAGGAGAACCGCCGTTACCACCCATCTGCTTATAACCTCTAATTACGATGTTGGTAGAACCTCCAAAGTTATTATTAGTATTAATTTGCACCCCTGCAGCTTTACCAGAAAGCAAACTAGCAACATTACCAGTTTTTGTAGTTCCATCTGTAAGAGCTTCGGCTTTCACCTCTTGAGATGCATAACCCAGAGATTTTTTTTCTCTTTTAATACCTAAAGCGGTTACTACAACCCCCTCGATATCGGTTTGCTTAAGTGTATCACCCTTTTTAGCTTGCGCGGAAACCATCGCAACTGAAGAGCTTAACACCAATGCTAAAACGCTAGCTGTTATTTTTTTCATATCAAATTAAATTTTTCAATAAAACAAATGTGCAAAACTTTCTCAACATAAACAATAAAAAAGTTAAATATTTCTTAATTTTTCTTTAACGTTTCATTCTTTTATTGATAACTTTGTTAAATGATTACTGAAGTAAAACTTTCTAAAAGTTTCTCAAACAGCCTAATAGAAGTCGGTTGTGATGAAGTTGGAAGAGGATGTCTTTCGGGACCAGTGGTTGCAGCCGCTGTCATAATTGACCAAAATTTTAACCAAAATTTTATTAATGACTCCAAAAAATTAACGTTTAAACAGCGAAATGAACTAGATTCATACATCAAAAATAACGCGCTAGACTACGCAATCGCCGAACTTTCTCCAGAATTCATAGATAAACACAACATTTTACAAGCAAGTATACATGCAATGCACCTTGCTTTAGATCAATTAAAAATAAGACCAGAATTGATCTTGGTTGACGGCAATAAATTCCATGCTTATAACTACATTCCGCATCATTGTATTGTTAAAGGAGATTCCAAATTTCTATCTATTGCAGCAGCCTCTATCATCGCAAAAAATTATCGTGATAATCTCATGATCGAACTGGCAAAAGATTTTCCAGAATATGGATGGGACAAAAATTTTGGTTACTGTACTAAAGTCCACCAAAGAGCTCTTATGGAACATGGACCAACCATACACCACAGAAAATCTTTTAAACTTACATATAATATAGAAGACTAAATTTTGATGATGTGGAAGTTTAGATTAAATTGTGCCTAAATTTCCTTGGAATGCAAAATTCTTACCTTGTCATCAACGCGTCGGCTGGTTCAGGAAAAACCTACAGCCTTGTAAAAAACCTTTTGAAAATCTGTCTTCGATATCCTAATCAGGCAGAAAGCATCCGTCATATTTTAGCGCTAACCTTCACCAATAAAGCAGCTAACGAAATGAAAGAGCGAATCATCAATTGGCTTTTTTCATTTACAAAAGAGAATTATAAGGAGAATCTTGAATTACAAAATATAAAATCGGAGTTCGATGACGAGGGCATTCATATTACTATAGAAGACCTGCATCATCGTGCAAAGCAAATCCTAGATTATGTACTACACCATTATTCTACGCTGAATATTGGGACCATTGACAAATTTAATGCAAGGTTGGTAAGAAGTTTTACGTACGAGTTGGGGCTTGCGCAAAATTTCAATTTAGAAATAAATGCAGAGCCATTTCTTATCGAAGCGGTTGATCAACTTTTGGACGAAATTGGCGATAACAATCATATTTCTGAGGCTTTCATGGATTTTGTTAATTATGGTCTAGATAACGAAACTCGTATCAACATTAATAAAAACCTATACGATTCTGCTAAAAAATTTATCAGCGACACTCATTACGAAGCGCTTTCGGAAAACAAAAACTTCGAATGGGAAGCTTATGAACGTAAAAAAGAAAATCTTAGAAACGAGATAAAAGCCGATAAAATCCAATCTATTTCTTTAGCACAAGAAATTATACAGACACTTACAGAACAAGATCTTAATATCGAAGATTTTGCTGGAGGAAATGTAAATGGTATCGCAAAATTTTTCCATGAAGTTATTAAGTTTTACAATGATGAACGTTCTGACTTTCCAATTCCAGCAAGTGAAAGCGGCGCTTTACAAAAATTTGCAAGTGGAAGTTCAGCGAAAGGAAAAAAGAAGGAAGCCGACATACAATCTATTTTACCAAAACTAACCGACCTTCGCATTGACCTCATTGCGAAGTACATCAATATTGAAAGAAATACTAAAATCCTCGATTCGCTTTTACCTTTAAAAGTAAATTCTGACATTCAAAAAAAACTAAAAGATATTGAAATAGAAAATGATTTGGTTCTTCTTTCGAAATTCAATGTGATTATCGGGGAAAATCTAAAATCGGAACCTTCGTCTTTTATTTATGAAAAAGTCGGCACACAATTCCAGCATTTCTTTTTTGATGAATTCCAAGATACTTCGAAAATGCAGTGGGAAAACTTCAAACCACTTCGCGACAATGCTATTGCGAGCGACAACACGAGTTTTAGTTTGGTTGGCGATCCCAAACAAAGTATTTACCGTTTTCGAGGTGGCGAAAGTCAATTAATGCTTGATATTATTAGTCATAAAGAAGCGGTCGAAAAAGAAGCGGAAGTCGTAAATCTAGAACATAATTGGCGTAGTGCTAAAAACATCGTAGATTTTAACAATCAATTGTATTACAGCATTTCGAGAGGTTTAGAACCGATACACGAATACATTTTTGGTGAAGCAGCAACGCAAATTGCAAAATCAAATATCAATGGACGAGTTCGTGTCAATTTGCTTGAAAATGATCTTAAGGAAATTTTCTACGAAGAAGCAGTTCTTAAAATGCGTGATGACATCCAACAATGCTTGGATAATGGGTTTGAACTTTCAGACATTTGTATACTTTGTCGTGGAAACACAGATATTTTCAATTTTTCGAATCTTCTTGGTCAACAACTTATCAACTATAAAGGACAAGAGCAATACATTAAAAGCATCTCCGAAAGCGGTTTAACAATTGGTTTATCTTACACCATCAAAGCGCTTGTTGAGTTTTTAAATTGGAAAGTAAATCCCGACAACTACCAATTTTTCATTAAGATGCTTTATCACCTTAATCATTTAGGAAGAATTGAAGTAAAAGACTTTACCACAGAAGTATTAAACATACTCGAAACTAAAAATTTCGTTGAAATAAATTCTAAATTAAAATCAAATTACAATCTAGATTTAAGTTCAGAACATATTTTAAATCTAAACCTTTACAACTATATCGAATACTTTCTAAAAAATTTTTCAGTGGAAAATAAAGAAGTCGATTTCCTATTGAACTTTTTAGAAATGTTGTTTAATTATACGCAAAATGCAGGCGCAACCATCAAAGATTTCCTTAAATATTGGAATGAAGAAGGCATCAACCAAAGCATCCAAGCAAGCGAAAACATCGACGCTATCAAAATGATGACGATTCACAAGTCAAAAGGTTTAGAATTTCCGATCGTGTTTTTACCAATGCGTAACGAAAATAAAGATTCCAAGTTTTCGAATTGGTTTGATTTAAACAATAATGACGAACTCAAAAAAGTGAATATTACAGGTTTTAATAAAAAGCTTTTGGAATATGATCAAGAGATGTCAAACTTTAATATTGACAACGAATACAAAAATAAAATCGACAGATTCTGTCTTCAATATGTTGCGACAACACGCGCTGTTGAGCAATTATATCTTTATCTTGAAAAACCAAACAAGTCCGCAAATCACTTAGAGATCATCGATTATATTAATGCAAAAAGACCTTCAACTGACAACGAGGAAAGCGATTCTTTCGACTTGTATCACATCGAAGAAGCTGATTTAAAAAAGCAAAAAATCAAACCGAAAAATATCGTTGAAAAACTATCTATAACCGCATTAAAAGGAGAAAATTCAGAAAATAACAATATCCAAATTGCAACACCTAGTAAAAATTATCAGGAACGCGTTGCAAAAGTAAGAATCGGAATTTTTGTCCATGAAATTCTCTCCAAAATAAAATCAAATCTTGATTTAGAAAAAGTTTTAGAAAAGTATGAATTAGAAGGTGTTTTCACATCAGAAGAGCGCATTAATATCGAGCAACGTATTTCTGAAATTATTAGCTCTGAGGCTTATCGTCACTTCTTTGTTCCAGATTTAAAAATCATTAGCGAACGCGACATTATGATTTCTGAGAATGGTGAAACAAAAGTTCTCCGTCCTGACCGACTTATCGAAACAGAACAGGGTTTTATCATTATCGATTTCAAAACTGGTGATAAAAAAGATAAGCACGAGCAACAAATTGAAGTCTACAAAAATGCTCTAGAAAAACTCGGAAGCAAGGTTTCGGAAACACATCTTATTTACATTTAAAAACAAAAAAAGCTTAGAAATTCTAAGCTTTTAATTTTTACATTAACTGAATGAACAATTAAGCCGCTCCGTTATCTGGAGTGAAAACACGTTGCGCTAATTCTTGATCAAAAAGATACATTGCTGACGGATTGTCTTTAACACGTTTGATTTTTGTTACTAAAAGAGATGCGCTAGCTTCTTCTTCAACTTGCTCATTAACGAACCATTGTAAAAATGTTGTTGTTGCAAAATCGCTTTCTTCAGTTGCTGCTTTTACAATATTGAAAATACTTTTTGTAACTAATTTTTCGTGCTCTAGCGCTTTTTCAAAGATTTCTTCCGCACTATTAAAATCATGTGGAGGTGCATCAACAGCTCCCAAAACAACTTTTCCACCGATATTGTTGATATAATCAAACATCTTGTCAGAGTGCATCAACTCCTCCTTCGATTGTACTCTAAAGTAATTACCGATACCTTCCAAATCTTGAGCATAACACCATGCCGACATCGACAAATAAAGTTGTGCAGCATATTGCTCTTTCGTGATTTGCTCGTTGATTAGATTAATAATTTTTTCCGTAACCATATTTTTTTCTTTAAAGTCAAATATACTAAATTCTTAACTTTATTTTACACAAAAATAGGAGTAAAGTTTCCCTTACTCCTACTTCTAAATTTGCATTACAATTATTTCTTCATCTCCATTTTTTCTTTTCTCATCCCTTTATGCTCGGCCATCTTTTGCTTTTTCATTTCTTGCCATTTAGTATATTGGTCAGGTGTAAGAATCTGCTTCATGTCTTCGTTATTCTTTTCCATTTTCAATTTCATCTCTTGACGTTGCTCTTTCATTTGGTCCATTTTCGCTGCTCTTTTTTTCTCGTGCAGTTCCTTAATTTTTACCACTTGAGCATCTGTCAAATTAAGATCGGTTTTCATTTTAGCAAGACGTTCTTGTTGTTTTGCTTCAAAGTTTTCTTTTTTTGCAGTTGGTGTTGTTTGTTGTGCAAAAGCAAAAGAACCTAGTACTACGAATGCTGCACTTAAAATCAATTTTTTCATTTTATTAAAATTTTACGTTAATTACCATTTTGTTTAATTACATCTATTGGATGAAGCACATCATTTAAAGTTAAATCAAAAAATATTAAAATTTGTTAAATTTTAAACATTCATAATTAAAATAAAATGGAGAAAGCTTAAAAAACTTCCTCCATTTCCAAAATAACACAAACACTAAAAAAACTTACCTACCTCTAGAAGCTCCGTTATTAGAACTTCTCATTCCACCCGCATTATCTCTTTGAGATTCTCTCGTCCCAGAGCTTCTAGTCGCTCCACTGGATGATGAACTTCTCATATTATTACTTCTTAGTTCCATACTAGAAGAACGAACCGGCGCCGAACTTCTAACTGGATTATTTCTAACACCTCCTGTTTGATAATTGTCAAAAGATGAAGTTTGATTTCTTACATTATTTCTAACACCAGAATTATTAGTTTCGATCATCGACTGATTTCTAGTTCCTGATGAAGTTCTGGTTCCACCATTGTTGTCAGGTACCGCAGCCTGATTTCTAATACTTGATGAATTCCTAATTCCGTTATTGTTAGTATTATCTGCCAACATATTTTGATTTCTAGTACCAGAATTAGATCTAATACTATTAGCATTAGTATCAATCATCGCAACGTTACGTGTTGACTTCCAACTATCATTAAGGTTAGAACGATCTACTCGATATCTTATCACATCTACATTTCTATATTTAGGACGAATATGATAATTAACTACATAATAAGAAGTTCTATAGTTTTGGAAGTACACGATTGGACTTACACCACGGTAATAATTTTGCTGATAAACAACAAAAACTTGTGGCCCCAAAATTCTTTCTAACTCGTAGAATCTATCATAATACCAACGATCAGGATTCATTCCGTAATAAGAGTTCCAAGCCATAAATGACGGAAATCTATTATTAAGATTAATTATAGCTTGCACTTGCATTGGCGACAATCTATAAGTTCTAAAGAATCTATTCCAGTTAATATTTACAATACTATTTCTGTAGTCGTTGTAATAATTTTGATAATAATCTTCAGGATAATAATCCGTAGGATAATTGTAATAATAATCGTCTGGATAATTATATTGGTTATCATAATATTCGTACCCATAATAGTCAGGATACGTATCTTGATAATATTGTGAAAAAGCAAAGCTACTTATAACAAGTGACATTGCAAGAATCATTTTTTTCATAACAAATTGGTTTTTAGCAAAACAAAAACTCTTGTTTAATTCTATGATACTTAATAAGAAAAAAAGTTAAAAGCATTTCGCACTTTTAACTTTTTTTATAATTTTTAATATTGAAAATCAAAGACTTATTTTCTACCCGAATCTTTAACCCAATCCGATATTTTTTGATTAAATGCTGTTTCGGTTTTTAAATCTTCTAATTTAAGGTGCATTCTGTAACGCCAATAGTGTGGAAAAATAGCTGGAACGTTGATTCGTTCGTCGTCCATATTTTCGTTCATTAATCGGTGATCTGTCGCCAAAAATTCTTGAATAGGGAAAATGGCCAACATTGCATCTGTGTACAAATGTTGTTTCATAATCATTTCTGAAAAATCTGGTAACAAATCCCACGGCGCCGTGCCGTATTGTTTCAATTGTTGATTAAAATATTGTTGCGTCATTTCTCGATCTTCGTGCCACCATTGTCGCAAAGTCGAACTATCGTGCGACGAAGCCGTAACCACATTCATATAACTTGCATTTTTCGGATCATAAAAAGGAATATTTTCCGAAGGCATCCTCTGGACTTTAAGCGCCGTTATCGCCAATTGATCCATAACTACTGGCACAGAATCTGGTACCAAACCCAGATCTTCGCCACAAATTAACATCTTGGTAGAAGTCAATAAAGCTGGAAGTTTTTCCATGGCTTTTTCGTACCACAAATCGTCCTGTCGAACAAAGAAATAATCGTTATAAATCTCTGCTAATTTTACGCGTTCCCATTCTGGAAGGTTAGCAAAAGACAAGGTTTTTTCCATGTTAAACCTTGGATGATAAACGTTATCGCCATCTTGAGTAGTTTCAATTATAAACAAAACATTAGCAGCTAAAGACAACAATTTTTCTTCCTTCCAATCCCAAGATTGTTTTTTGAAACTATCACTAAGTTTTCGTTGCGTATCAAATTCTGGTTTAAATTTATAAAGTCCGTTAGAATTTAATTCAAAAAAATGAGCTTTAACAACGTCCGCTTCTTCTCCAAAAGTATGATGAATAATAGAATCGTTAATAAATGGCTTACAAAAACGATCTTCATTAAAATCGATATGATTAGCGTGTAATTCTTCTCTCGTAACTGGAATTGCAGGATAAAAATAACCCAAAACACCTTGCGTCGCGTCAATCGGCATTCTCCAAATTCTGAAAAAACCAAGAATATGATCAATCCTCATCGCATCAAAATAACGTTCTAAAACCGCAAAACGCTTTTTCCACCAATTGTAACCATCAGCTTTCATCACTTCCCAATTGTAAGTCGGGAATTCCCAGTTTTGTCCTAAATCTGAAAACTGATCTGGCGGTGCGCCCGCTTGGAAATCCATCCCGAATAGTTCTGGTTCTGCCCAAGCTTCAACACTATAGCGATAAATACCAATCGGCAAATCTCCTTTAAGAGAAATTCCCAAATTATGAGCATAATCTATCGCTTCTGTCAACTGCAAATGCAATTGATATTGCACCCATGCATGCATCATCACTGCCGAATAATCTTTATGTTTTGCATCAAACATCGTTGCGATTTTACCAGCAACATAACGTTTATGCGTTTTCCAATTGTTGAAATTCGGTGTTTTGTACTTATCTCTCAAAACACAAAAAGCAGCGTATGGCAACAGCCAATCTTTATTCTCTTTTAAAAATGATTTAAAAGATTTATCCTTAAATATAATTGACGCATTCTCATTGAAAACTTTTTTTATGACGTTCCATTTTTCGGACATCATCACTTCGTAATCAACAAATTTTTCTTGGTTTAGTTTTGATTTTAAATTATTAAACGCTTCCAAATCTGCTTTTGCAATCGGAAAATCCAAAGCATCAACTCGCAAATATTGCGGATGTAAAGCATATACCGAAATTGCTGCGTATGGATAACTATCTGTCCAAGTGTAATTTGCAGTTGTATCGTTAATCGGTAAAATCTGGATAATTGACAAATCTGTATCTCTCGACCAATCTGCCAAAAGTTTTAAATCCAAAAACTCTCCCACACCAAAGCCATCATCCGATCTCAAAGAAAAAACAGGAACAGCAACGCCCGCCGCATGCCATAATCTCGCATCATCAAACACGAAATAATGATCAGCATTAACTTGCAAAATTTCGTTATTGTTGTTAGCAGAAGTTATTCTGTTTTCTCCAGATTCTATAAAGATTACTTTCTTAGTTTCATCATCGTAAATACCGTATTTGTAAGTAAAATCATGATTTACATTCAACTCAACTGCAACTTCCCAAATTCCAAAATCGACTTCCTGTAAAGCGACAGCTTTATCGTACTGCCAAGCGCCAAGTTCTGGAATTTCTCCAAAAATTAAAATCTTCCAATTCGGTTTGTAAAGCGGCGCTTCGATACGGAAAAGATGCGTGTGTTTTTTACGAACATTAAGCTTTTCTGGAACGAAACCTTGTTTTGTATTTCTAAAAATTTTGTTGTTAAGATAGTTTTCGGGGAAGTTTTTACTATTCCAAGTATCAATAACTTGATATTCTTTAAAACTATATCCAAGAAATAAACGATGCGGAATAATCTCTTCTTGTAAAAGCTGATTATCCTTATCTAGGACTTGATATTTGTAGCAAATCTCTTTCGAAAAATAATCGACTTCTCCTTGCCAAATAAAAGTATTTTCGCAATATAAATCGTAGGATTTCCAAGTTTGGTTATCCATTAAAACTTGTAAAACGAGACGCTCACCAAGTTTGGTTACGTAATTAATTTTAAAATAAAGTTTCATCAAAAATGTTATTTGATTAAAGTAAAATGAAGACTTTTATCGATTGCAATTTAATGAAATTAAGCATTTTATAAAAGATGAAAATGCTGAGATTAATATTTTTTAATAAGTTTCAGAAATTCGGGGATATGTTTTTCCATTGTAACGATAAGACCGCCTTCATTTCGAGCTTTTACATAACGTCGCACATCTGGATCCACCATGATAAAATTTAAAAAAGAATTAATCTGATCATCAGGAATTTCAGCACTTTTAAAATAAGAATGGTCTATTCTCGTACGAATCCACTTCATGTCGTCCTGAGAATCCTCATAACGATAAAGCGACTTCATTTGACGTGACTTTCCAGATACAATTTTATACAAACCATCAACATTTAATGTGCCGAAAAGTATTGGCAACAATACATTTTTTGTCATTTCTGGCGCTTTTTCTCGAGGTTTTTCCGGTGCTTTTGGTGTACCAACTTCTCTACGCAATCGCTCGGCGCTTTCATCTGTTTTTAACCTAGAAGCATCATCAATATTACCAGTCACTTTGATGTTTGACACAGTCACTTCTTCTATTTCTTCAGCAGATTTTACCAAGGTTACAACGAAATTACCATTAAGACTAGCTGTTATAGTTTGACGATCGTAATTATCTTTAAGAACACGAATCGTCTCTCCAACTTTAGCACCAATGTAGAATTCTCCAATGTTGTTGGAATACGCCTTAGCACCAGTTGCAACATTCACCAACATGGCATTAGGAATCCGAAGTCCATTTTCGGTCTGAACAACACCAGAAACTTGATTTTGTCCAAATATTAAATTCGAAAAAATGACTAGAAAAAATAAATGTAGTCTCAAATAGTTTTTTTTCAAAAGTAAAGTTTTGAGCGTTACCAAAAATAACTTTAACGCTGATTAACGCGCTTTAGGATATTTTAAGAAAAAAGCCCCAAAATTGGGGCTTTCATTATATTGTTGTTAGTCTTAACGTATTGGTTTTACCACCATAATGCACCGGCATCGCATTGAGATTGATGACAAAATCACCTTGCTCTACAAAACCATAATTATGCGCCAACATATTAACCTGAATTACCGTTTCGTCTGTAGACTTTTGCATATCATAGTAGAAAGCACGAACGCCCCAAAGTAAATTCAACATCGTGATAACGCGTCTATTTGAGCTAAAAACGATGATATGAGCATCTGGTCTGTGTGCTGAAATTTGGAATGCTGTATAACCTGATGATGTCAACGTAATAATCGCTTCTGCACCAGCATTTCTAACGATATCAACCGCCGAACGACAAACCATATCTGTTACGAAACGATCATCAACACAATTAATTTTTTCTTCCAAAGGAACATTTTGTTTTGCATAAAGATGCGTCGTTTCAGTTGTTTTAACAATCTTCGTCATGTTTTTAATAACATCAACTGGATATTTACCAACCGAAGTTTCTCCTGATAGCATTACCGCATCCGCGCCGTCCATAACAGAGTTAGCAACGTCGTTAACTTCTGCTCTTGTAGGCGTAAGACTTGTAATCATCGTTTCCATCATTTGCGTCGCAATAATAACAGGTTTTGAATACAATCTTGCTTTATGCACCAAATTCTTTTGAATAACAGGGACTTGCTCCATTGGTACTTCTACACCAAGATCTCCACGAGCAACCATCAATCCATCACATTCAATAAGGATTTCGTCAATGTTTTTAACACCTTCTGGTTTTTCAATCTTAGCGATAATTGGTGTTTTAATATTGTTGGTCGGATGGTTTTCTATTAAAATTTTTAAATCTTTAATATCTTGTGCGTGACGAACAAAAGACAATGCAATCCAGTCAAATTCTAAATCCAACATAAAGTTAGCATCCTGAATATCTTTCTCTGTTAATGCAGGAAGAGAAACATTTGTGTTAGGAAGATTTACCCCTTTTTTAGAACTCAGAGGCCCACCTTGGATGGTTTTTGCTTTAACGGTATCTTTTTCATTAGTTTCGATAACTTCTAAAACCAACTTACCATCGTCAATAAGGATTCTTTCTCCTACTTTTACATCCTGCGGAAATTTCTCATATGTCATATAGACTTTTGTAGAATCGCCTTCAACTTTTTCATTAGTAAAAGTCAAAACATCTCCAGGATTAAGGAAAGAACCTTCTTTAACAACACCAACACGAAGTTTTGGACCTTGCAAATCTCCAAGAATAGCTACCGAGTAACCATATTCTTGATTGATTTCGCGGATAATGTCGACATTACGTTTTACAAGATCGTAATCGGCATGTGAGAAATTTATTCTGAAAACATCAACACCCGCTTTTACCATTTGGATCATCGTTTCTTTGTCAGAAGACGCTGGGCCAAGGGTTGCGATGATTTTTGTCTTTTTTAAATTTTTATTCATAATATTGAATTATTTGATAGAGCTCTGTATCTGCAGACAACTCGAACTCTTGTATTGGAAAGAACAACTTTTCCGGCAGCAAAATTACTGAAAAATCCGCAAATGAATCCGACGATTTAACAATATAATCAACGTCATGATGATCATTTAATAAAAATTTTACATCTTCTTCATCTTGGAAAAGCTGACTTTGTTCCTTTTTAATTATTGTTGAGATGGACTTGTTAGAAATTAACTTCCAACAGTTTTTGTTAGATTTGTCATAAGCTTCATAACACTCAAAAAAATAATCATTATACACACCTTCGAAAACGATATCTTCGCTCCTTTTTAGGTTGAAAGTATTAAAATTATTTAAGTGAAAAAAAACTTCGAAATGCGGCAAATTACTAGCAATACGCATCAATCCAACATCGATGCATTCTTCTTCTTCAAAATCAAGAAATAGTTTTTTGCTTTTCAATAATTTGTTCTTTTTTATTTAACATGTAGAACGCACGCTGCGCTGCTTTTTCTTCGGCCTTCTTCTTTGATGTCTCCGATGCATTAGCAATTTTTTCGTCCTCTAGCCAAACATTACAACGGAATGCAATCTGCTTGCCAACTAGATGTTCTTCACAAGTTTCGTACTTAATAGAAAGTTTTTTCTTTTGGCTCCACTCTAGCAGAAGACCTTTGTAACTGATAATTTTGTTTTCGAGCTTGTTGATTTCTTCTGGTGGAAGTAGTTTTTCAAGAACAATTTTTTTACAAGCTTCGTACTCGACATCCAAAAATAATGCGCCAACAAAAGCTTCCAAAAGATTTCCTGCAATATTCTCACTCAATGTGACACTATTATCAGCAAAAATTAGTTTTGGTAAACCAAGTTCGTCACCCAGTTTATTAAGGTTTTTGCGGTTAACGATTTTGGATTTCATTTGCGTTAGAAAACCTTCATTAGCCTCTGGATACCTTTGAAATAAGTAACAAGAAATAATCGAACCCAATACAGAATCGCCCAAAAACTCCAATCTTTCGTAGTTTTTTTTCTCAGAATTTTTTCCAGAAACTTTTAATGAAAAAGCCTCTCGAAAGACTTCAAGATTGTTAACCTGGTAGCCGACAAGGTCAGATACCTCTTTTTGAAATTTAGAATCTCTTTGAGAAAGTCCGTTGGTTTTTCTTTTTATTAGGAATTTAGAAAGTAAATTCTTCAACTCCATAATAATTTAGATTTTTTTGAAAAGTACACAAGCGTTATGTCCACCGAATCCGAATGTATTGCTCATAGCAACATTCACTTCTTTATGAACTGCTTCGTTAAAAGTAAAGTCTAATCTCGCGTCGATCTTTTCATCATCTGTAAAGTGATTAATCGTCGGAGGAATAATCCCATGGATAATAGTACCAATAGTCGCAATAGCTTCGATAACACCAGCTGCACCTAAAAGGTGACCTGTCATCGACTTAGTAGAATTAAGATTAATATCATAAGCATGCTCGCCTAGTAATTTTGCAATTGCACTAGATTCTGCAATATCTCCTAACGGCGTAGATGTACCATGCATATTGATATGGTCCACATCGTCAGCAGTAAGTCCTGCATCTTCCAAACAATTTTTCATTACAAGATAAGCGCCCAATCCTTCAGGATGTGGAGCTGTCATGTGGTGTGCATCTGCACTAAGTCCACCTCCAGCTAATTCTGCGTAAATAGTTGCGCCTCTTTTAACAGCGTGTTCGTATTCTTCAAGAATGATACAACCTGCACCTTCACCTAATACAAAACCATCTCTGTCTTTGTCAAAAGGTCTAGAAGCCGTTTTAGGATCATCATTTCTCGTAGAAAGCGCCATCAAAGCGTTAAATCCCCCCATACCACTTGCTGTAACTGCAGCTTCTGAGCCACCACACACGATAACATCAGCTTTACCCAATTGGATAAGCATTCTTGCATCGATAAGTGCATTAGCAGAAGAAGCACAAGCTGAAACAGTAGTATAGTTAGGACCGTGGAATCCAAACTCAATTGAGATATTACCAGGTGTAATATCAGCAATCATCTTAGGAATAAAGAAAGGATTGAATCTAGGAATGTTTTGAGAATTAGCCCAGCCAACAACTTCTGTTTCAAAAGTTTCTAGTCCGCCAATACCCGAACCCCAGATAACACCTACTCTATTTTTGTCAACAGAATCTTCGATAATACGGCTATGTGCAATCGCTTCGCGCGCTGCAACTTGACCGAATTGTGAGTTTCTGTCCATTTTCTTCGCTTCTTTTTTGTCAAAATGATCCAAAGGATTAAAGTTTTTGACTTCGCAAGCGAATTTTGTTTTAAAATTAGTGGAATCAAAAAGAGTAATAGGAGCGGCTCCGCTCTCACCTTTTACAAGACTGTCCCAATATTCTTTCGCATTATTTCCTATCGGTGTAATGGCACCAAAACCTGTAACAACTACTCTTTTTAATTCCATATAATTTTTTATAATTTCTAATTAATTCGTTAGAAAATATTATTTGTTAACTACTTCCTCGATGTAAGCAATAGCGTGACCTACAGTAGTAATTTTTTCTGCTTGATCGTCTGGAATCTGAATGTTAAATTCTTTTTCGAATTCCATAATCAATTCTACAGTATCCAAAGAATCTGCTCCTAAATCGTTAGTGAAGCTAGCCTCTGGAGTCACTTCTGTTTCTTCAACGTCAAGCTTATCAGCGATGATAGCTTTTACTCTTGATGCAATGTCTGACATAGTATTTAATTTTAATTAATGTTAATTTGGTGCAAATATATAAAATTTCAATTCAAAATAATTAAATTTTATGATTCCCTTTCTATAAAAACACAACGAAAAGATTATCAGTTAGTTTAATATTTGAAGTCTTTTATAATATTAAAGCTACAATAAAATTTTAATAAGCCGGTGCTTTTAGTCACAAAAAGTATAATTTTTCCTAATTTTGCTTATTATAATTAGTTTTTAGAAATGACGGAACATTTTGACAATGACGATGACCTTTTCACTGGTAAAGAACATACACCACTTCGAGAAGATGCTTTTGCACTAAGTCCAGACGAAAAAATTGAAAAAATCCAAGGACTTTTTGGGGAGATCATGCAGACTTTGGGACTTGACATGACGGACGATTCTCTTAAAGATTCTCCAAAGCGCGTGGCCAAAATGTATGTTAATGAAATTTTCGGAGGTCTTCTTCCTGAGAACAAACCTGGTATTTCGACTTTCTCTAATAAGTACAAATACCGTCAAATGCTTGTTGAAAAAGACATTACAGTTTATTCTTTTTGCGAACATCATTTCTTGCCAATTATTGGTAGAGCGCACGTTGCGTACATCTCTAATGGTGAAGTGATTGGTCTTTCTAAAATTAATAGAATTGTAGATTATTACGCAAAAAGACCACAAGTCCAAGAACGATTAACGATGCAAATCGTTGAGGCTTTGAAGGTCGCTTTAGGCACTAAAGATGTCGCTTGTATCATCGATGCTAAACACCTTTGCGTTAATTGTCGTGGCATTAAAGACACGGCGAGTTCGACAATTACAGCAGAACTAAGCGGCATATTCCGTACTAATCCAATCACACGTCAAGAGTTCTTACATTATGTAGGAAGTCATGCAAAACTAGATTAAAAATAAAAAAATGATAAAATTCAAAAAAGTATTAAATAAAATTTTCATCACGACAATTATTTGTTGTTGATGAAATTTCATGTTAAAACAATTATTAATTTTTGAATTTAAAATCTTTTAAAACCAAACAATGCAACTTAAAATATACAACTCCTTAACTGGAGAAAAGGAAATTTTCGAACCGATTTTACCAGGAAATGTTGGGATGTATGTCTGCGGTCCAACCGTCTACAGCAATGTTCACTTGGGTAATGTCCGAACATTTTTGTCCTTTGACTTCATCTACCGAAGCTTGATGTTTTTAGGCTACAAAGTTCGTTACGTTCGCAACATTACAGATGCTGGACATTTGACGGACGATGGCGACATTAACAACGACCGCTTCATCAAACAATCGCGTTTGGAAAAATTAGAACCAATGGAAATCGTACAAAAATATACTGTTGATTTTCATGATGTTCTTAAAAAATTCAATCTTTTGCCACCGACGATAGAACCAACGGCTACTGGACATATTGTTGAACAAATTGAATTAACCAAAACACTAATCGAAAAAGGCTTTGCTTACGAAAGCAATGGTTCTGTTTATTTTGATGTTTTAGAATATAACAAACGCGGACTTAACTACGGCGAATTATCTCGTCGTAATATCGAAGAGCTTTTTGCAAATACGCGTGATCTAGACGGACAACATGAAAAGAAAAATCCACAAGATTTTGCACTTTGGAAAAACGCCTCGCCACAACATATTATGAAGTGGATTTCGCCTTGGGGAGAAGGTTTCCCAGGTTGGCACCTCGAATGTACAGCAATGAGCACCAAATACCTTGGTAATCAATTTGACATCCACGGTGGCGGAATGGATCTTAAATTCCCACACCACGAATGTGAAATCGCGCAAGGAAAAGCTTGTAATGGCGAAGAACCTGTGAGATATTGGATGCATGCCAATATGCTAACGATGAATGGTCAACGTATGTCAAAATCGACAGGCAATTATATTCTTCCAATGGAATTGATTACAGGAAATAACAGTTTCTTTGAGAAAGCTTTCCATCCAAGTGTGTTGAGATTTTGCTTTATGCAAGCGCATTACAGAAGCGTTTTAGACATTTCTAACGAGGCGATGTTGGCTAGTGAAAAAGGTTTTAACAGACTTATGGAAGCCGTAAAATCTTTGGATAATTTGGAAGCATCAGCAACATCGAGCATTAATGTTGAAGAACTGAAAACTAAAGTTGTAGATGCTTTACTAGACGACTTTAACAGTCCAATTGTTATTGCTAATCTTTTTGAAATTGTTAAAACGATATTCGCTATTAAAGATAAAAAAGAAACGATTAGTCAAACGGATTTGGATACATTAAAGCAGTTCGTTCATGATATTGTTTTCGAAGTTTTGGGTTTACAAAATGTTGAGGAAAATAATAGTGAAAAACTAGATCAAGCTTTAAAAGTTCTTATTGATCTAAGAAATCAAGCGAGAAAAGCAAAGAATTTTGATTTGTCGGATCAAATTCGAGATCAGCTTTTGGAGCAAGGCATTGAGCTAAAAGATAGCAGAGACGGTACAAGTTACCAACTTTTATAAAAAAGATTCGGCGCCCTTTGGGCGCCGAATCTTTTTTTAATTTGGATTAAAAACATTTAATCATTAAATATTCCCCACAATGGTTTTTGTAATAGTAAATTCTTTAAGTGCAACTGTCGAAAGTTCTACACCATAACCTGATTGTTTTGCGCCTCCAAACGGCAATCTAGCATCAGAACTTGTTGACTTATTAATAGAAACTGTGCCAGAATCTAAATTATCAATAAAGAATTGCGCGCGTTTTTTATCTTTCGTCCAAATCGCATTTCCTAATCCAAATGGAATATCATTAGCTAAAGTCAACAATTCTTCATCCGTTTCACCAATCATCAACATTGCTAAAGGACCAAATAATTCCTCTTGAAGAATTGGATTCCCAGCTTTTACCTTGATGATTCCAGGTTTTAATTCTTGGTCAGAAAGTCTTTCCAAAGGCAAGACAATTTCGGCGCCGTTTGCAATGGCTTTATCATATTGTGCCAACAATTCATCAGCCAAATCTTTTCTAGCCATTTTAGAAATATGTGTGTTTTTATCCATGGGATCGCCAGGAACATAAGTTTTGTATTCCTCTACAAAAGCTGAAATAAACTCATTTTCCACCGATTTTTGAACTAAGAAACGTTTTGCAGCGTTACAAACTTGACCTGTATTTTGAAGCTTTCCGCGAGGCGCTTCTTTGGCAGCTTTTAGAATTTCGGCATCGTCTAAAACGATATAAGCGTCGCTACCACCCAATTCTAAAACTGATCTTTTAATATTTTTACCGGCAATTGATGCCACTTCGCCACCCGCTTTTCCACTACCAGTCAAGCTTACACCTTGCACATAAGGACTTTCTAAAATCTCTTGAATCTCTTTATGTCCAACTTCAAAATTTTGAAATACCGCTTCTGGAAAACCAGCTTGTACAAACAATTCTTCGATTAATCGTCCTGTTCCGAAACAAATTGACGCATGTTTTAACACAACAACATTTCCTGCCAAAATTGCAGGAACTGCAAATCTCAACACTTGCCAGAAAGGAAAATTCCAAGGCATAACGCCCAAAATAATCCCAAGCGGCGCATGATGAACTTCAGAAACATTAAATTCGGTTTCGATATTTTCAGGTGCTAAAACATTTTCACAATTTGCGTAATAGTCGAGCATACCCGCAGTTTTATTGATTTCGGCAATCGATTGGGTAATCGGCTTGTGCATTTCTTTAGTAATGGTAACCGCATATTTGTCGACATCCGATCTCATCAATGCAGCCATTTTTGAAAACAATTTTTGACGTTCTTCAAAACTTATTTTTCTCCAATTGAGAAAGGCTTGGTTACCTAATTCTAATTTTGCTTGTATATTCATAGTATAAAATTTCCGCACAAAATCTGTGCTAGAAAGTTTGATTTTAATAAAATTTAAATTTGCTTGTAATTGACAGAATCAGTTTTATTTGCGCCTAAAAAGCAAAACTGAATTAAGGAAAATCAACAATAAATCCAGGGTCACCCAAATACTGATTTTCATATTGTCATACTTCAAAATACCAACTTGATCCGAAGCAATACTTGACAATTTCTGACTTTGATTAATATAGTTGCGTACTTCTACAATCTGGTCACGATTGCCTTCTGTAACGGCATGTTGCGAAAAATATGCGAGTCTCGACTTGTTAAGATAACCTACAATCCAAAACTCATTTGACTTTTGCATATTAAGATATTCTATGCGATAAAAATCTGGTCGAATTCTCCCAATATGTTTAGAAAGATACTTTTCGTTTTTTTCATCTTTATCCGAAACACGAATAACATAAAAATCCAGCGGCTGTGGAAGATGGTTTATAACTTGTACCGCCATCGAATTTTCTAGAAATTGGCTTAGACTTTTTTCGACAAACCAATATGCGAAATAAGCGATACTCCCAACAACAATAACAAATCTAAGAATCTTTGCTACAACCGCAAATCGACCTTTTTTGTACAAAGACAAAACTAAGGCAGCGCATAACAACAAGAAAATCAGAAATATTATTAAATACATGTTGCAAAGATAAGAAAGCTTTTGAAACTAGAGCTTAGTCGACATTCCATTCTTTATAAAATTGATCTAAAAAGCTTAACATAAACTGGTGACGTTCTTCGGCAATTTCCTTTGCAGAATTGGTATTCAACAAATTTTTTAGCAACAACAATTTTTCGTAAAAATGATTAATGGTCGTCCCATTCGATTTTTTGTATTCTTCTTTTGACATGCCGACTTGTGGCGGAATATTAGGATCGTACATTAAATTGTTTTTAAAACCTCCAAAATTAAATGTTCTCGCAATACCAATCGCTCCAATAGCGTCGATACGATCAGCATCTTGTACAATTTTTAGTTCGATTGGAAGATTTTCTGGCGCTTCATTTCTGTTTTTAAATGAAATATTATTAATGATAAAAACAACTTTTTCGATGCGGTCGCTAGGAAAATTTAAAGATTGTAAAAATTCGGTTGCCACTTTTGGCGCTACAGCTTCATCTCCGTTATGGAATTTGGGATCAGCAATATCGTGTAACAAAGCACCCAACTCTACAATCTCGATATCACAAGATTCTTTAGCGACAATTTTTTTTGACAACTTCCAAACGCGTTCGATGTGGTACCAATCGTGTCCTGCTTCCGCGCCTTGTAGTTTTTCTTTTACAAAATCTATGGTTTTATCAATAATTTGACTCATTTTTTTAATTAATTTGGTTTAAAATAATATTCCACAGCTTTTGATTATAGCTTCTAAAAAAGTTGACATGTCCAATGTTCCCTACTTCCGAATCTTTAACTTTTATTAAATGATATTCGGACTCTAGTTTTGGATAGGTAATTTTTAAAAGCGATTCGACACCATTTTTGGTTAACCAAGCATCATCTTCGGCATAAAGAACAAAAACTTTTTTAGAAATATTTTTAGAAATATCCACTTTCGAATTCTCTAATAAATAATCGGTTGATTTTTGTTTTAAAATTAAATTTCGCCAATCATAACCAACGCCAGCAGGAAGACTTTCGCCCAATCCAAAACGATGCGCAGGGAAATAACCGAACAATTTAGTTGACAAAGGCTGCATAATCCCAAAACCCAAATAAGCCGAAACTTTGGTTTTAAAATTGAGATGACCAACGTAGGCATTTTGCGTTGCTACAAAAAACACTTTTTGGAAAACATCAGAATTTTGATTCATCCCAAGAATTAGCGCACCGACACTGTGACCAAGGATATATTTAGAAGAATCAGAATAATGTTTAATAACATATTCTGTAACTGCTTTGTAATCGAGGTTGCCCCAATCTCGCATGGTTGCAGAAAAACCTCTCATTTTTTTAGGTTTTGATAAACCTATCCCGCGGTAATCGTAAGTAATAACCGCTATTCCGTTCTGCGCTAAAAACTGAGCAAATCCAAAATACATTTGCTGTTTAACACCCGTCGCCGAATTAATAATCAAAACTTTTTTCTTATCAATTTCGGGCACAAATAAGGTTGCGGCTAACAGATATCCATCCTCAGCTTTTATTGATAATTCTTGCATTATATTGGGCTATTTGATCTCCTTAAGATTAGGAAGACCTTTTTGAGAATCTAGTTGACTAGCAGCATGAAGGGCAATTTTATTACCAAACTTCACGCAATCTTCAATGTTATTTTGATGTAAAAGGGCAATTGCAAAACCAGAAGTAAAGGCGTCGCCCATTCCCATTTTGTTGACCATTTCACTTGGATTTTCACGGAAATATTTCATTTCTGCACCATCGTAATAACTTGTAGAATTGGCATCATCGCGCAAAAACAATTTATTAGGAAGACTCTTCATAATGCTTTCTACAGGCACATCGCCAAAGACGTTTTTAACATCATGATTTTTAGCAACGATAAAAGTCGCTACGTCTACAACTTCTTGAGAAAGTTGCGCTGCTGGTGCCGCATAAACCCCCAATTTTTTAGAATATTTCTTGCACTTTTGTGCAACGTAATTGATGGTTTCTGCTGGAATTTCCATTTGCATTAAAACCAAATCTGCACTTTGAATAAAGCGATCCGCTTCGTCGATATAACGTTTTCCTAATTTGTAATTAGCACCAGGAATAACTACAATTGCATTACCTTCCGCAGAAGTCGTTACATAAGCTGTCCCTGTCGGCTCGTCAGTTTCATTGATAAATGCAACATTAACGCCCTCGTCATCGAGGTTTCGAATAACTTGTTGTCCATAAGGATCCATCCCGACACAACTCACCAAATAGACATTGGCACCAAGTCTTGCCGTAGCTATCGCTTGGTTTGCGCCTTTCCCTCCAAGAAAACTCTTAGATTCGGATGCCAAAATAGTATCATTAGCTTGAGGAATTTTGGAAGTTTCTAAAACAAAATCTATTGAAGAACTTCCAACAACAACTATCAAAGGATGTTTTTGTGTTACTTTTATCATGCTTTAACGTTTATTGAATTTCTATAAATTCGGTAATAAATTTAACAGGTTGCTTATCTTTATTATATCCAATGTACGAAGCGTAAAAACCTTCGCCATAACCAGCTTCGAAAGCTAAAAGATTATTAGCTTGTTCTGGATAAGGCTTCATCATTGCAAATTGATCGATTGCCCCATTGCTATCATAAAAATAACTATGGAAAAACTCTTCGTAAAGCCCCATGAAATCGGCACCTTTCTTTTTGAAAAGCTCTTGCTCGTAATCATTAACTTTCTTCTGTGTGTCAAAATCCATCAATCCTGCCATTCCTGATTCTACTGGAAAACCAAAAATTTCGCCATCTTCCAAATCTTCTAGTTTTTGATCATCGCACAAAGCCATCACCCAAGTCTCAACAGTGTCATCTGCGAAGACAATCTCAGAATATGCAATGCAATTACTACTCGCTTCTTTATGTATTGTCACTGGAAAATTGCCTTTCGGAAATAATTGGTTAAAAGGAGTCTTATCCGGCGTAACCACTGGATCACAAGCCACCAGTCTTCCTGACGAAATATGTAAAGAACCCGCCTCAAAGCTTTCTAGAAGCGGATTTTCTACATGTGATTTTGAAAATAATTTCGTGATATTTTCTATATGATTCATTCTTGTGAAAGTAAAGAATAATTCTTAAGTATTATAATGTTTTTAATTTTTCTTCTAAAATTGCAATCTTATCCATCGCGTCACGTTGTTTTTTAAGCTCGTTATCAACAACTTGTTGCGGCGCACCAGCCATGAATTTTTCGTTTGACAATTTCTTCTCAACAGAGATTAAGAAACCTTTTAAATATTTAATTTCTTCCTCCGTTTTTTCTTTTTCTTCGCCTAAGTCTAAGTTTTCACTTAACGGAATCGCACATTCTGTCGCGCCAACTAAGAAACTAAAACTAGGTTTATCTGTTTTTTGACCAAAATGAATATCTTGTAAATTAGCCAATTTTAAAATCACAGCTTGATTAGCAAATTCAGACGCATTTGTAAAAATTTCAACTTCTTCTCTTGGCGAAATTCCCTTTGATTGTCTATAATTTCTAACACCAGAAATCACTTCTTTAGCAAAATCAAAATTAGAAATCAACGCTTCATCAAAACCATCAACTTTTTTCTGTTGTGTAATAATCAAAGCCTCTTCTATACTTCTGTCGCTGATAATATGCCAAATTTCTTCTGACAAAAATGGCATAAATGGATGCAACAACTTCATTAATTCTTCAAAATAAGAAATTGTTTTATCATAAACTTCTTGGCTAATAGCTTCACCATAGTTTGGTTTAACAGCTTCCAAATACCAAGAACAGAAATCATCCCAAATCAACTTATACAACACATGAAGTGCATCCGAAATACGGAATTTTGAGAAATGATCTTCCATTTCTAAAATGCTTTTCGCTAGTTGTTGCTCAAACCAATTAATCGCTTGCGTATCGGCATCATTTGCTTTTACATTAGCATCTTTCGTCCACGTTTGTGTAAGCTTAAATGCGTTCCAAATTTTAGTCGCGAAATTACGTCCTTGCAACATCAAATCTTCATCAAACAACAAATCGTTACCTGCTGCAGAACTTAATAAAATACCAACACGAACGCCATCTGCGCCATATTTATCAATTAATTCGATTGGATCTGGAGAATTCCCTAAAGATTTTGACATCTTACGTCGCTGCTTATCACGAACAATTCCTGTGAAATAAACATTTTTAAACGGAATTTCCTTTCTATATTCTAGACCAGCCATCACCATTCTCGCAACCCAGAAGAAAATAATATCTGGTCCAGTCACCAAATCCGAAGTAGGATAATAATAATTAATGTCTTTATTATTTGGTTCTAAAATGCCTTCGAAAACAGAAATCGGCCACAACCACGACGAGAACCAAGTATCCAAGGCATCTTCATCCTGTCGTAAATCCTCAGTTGTCAGTTGGTGGTTGTTAGTTTTTTGTTTTGCTAAAACTAAAGCTTCGTCAATATTTTCTGCAACGACAAAATCATTTTCCCCTGTTCCAAAATAGAAAGCAGGAATCTGTTGTCCCCACCAAAGCTGACGAGAAATATTCCAATCATGGACACTCTCCATCCAGTGACGATAAGTGTTTTTAAACTTTTCAGGATAAAACTTAACCTCATCATCCATCACAACATCCAAAGCTGGTTTTGCTAATGTTGCCATTTTTAGGAACCATTGTACAGAAATTTTAGGTTCGATAACTGCGCCTGTTCTTTCTGAAGTCCCTACTTTATTAGTATAATCTTCCGCCTTTAACAAAAGATCTTTTTCATCAAGTTCTTTTACAATTTCTTTTCTAACAACAAATCTATTTTTGCCAGCATAATGCAATCCATTTTCGTTAAGATTAGCATCATTATCCATAGAATCGATGATTGGCAAGTCGTGTTTTTTTCCTATTTCGTAGTCGTTAAGATCGTGTGCTGGAGTAATTTTCAAAGCGCCAGTACCGAATTCGATGTCAACATACTCATCTTCGATAACAGGAATTTCGCGATTAACGATCGGTACAATCAATTTTTTTCCTTTTAAAGCTTGGTAACGCTCATCATTAGGATTAACACAAACTGCAACGTCTCCAAAAATAGTTTCTGGACGCGTTGTAGCAACCGTCACGAAATCTTCTGACCCTTGGATTTTATATTTTAGATAAAATAATTTCCCTTGTTGTTCCTTAAAGATAACTTCTTCATCCGAGATGTTTGTTTTCGCCTCGGGATCCCAATTGATCATTTTGTAACCTCTGTAGATTAATCCTTTATTATAAAGATCAACAAAAACTTTAATAACCGATTTTGACAAATTATCCTCCATCGTGAATCTCGTACGATCCCAGTCACAAGAACATCCTAGTTTTTTAAGCTGCTCCAAAATTGTCCCACCATATTGGTGTGTCCAATCCCAAGCATGTTTTAAGAATTCTTCTCTTCCGATATCTGTTTTAGAAATCCCTTGCTCTTTTAGTTTGGCAACAACTTTAGCCTCGGTTGCGATAGATGCATGGTCTGTACCAGGCACCCAACATGCGTTGAAACCTTGCATTCTTGCACGTCTCACCAACACATCCTGAATTGTATTGTTCAACATGTGTCCCATGTGAAGAATTCCCGTTACATTCGGTGGTGGAATTACAATGGTGTAAGGCGGTCTATCATCTGGTGTCGAATGAAAATATTTGTTATCTAACCAGTAGTTATACCATTTTTGTTCTGTCTCTTGAGGATTATATTTGTCTGCAATCTGCATTATTAATAATTTTTTGGCTTATTATTTGCAAAAATAAGATAAACAAAATTATTTATAGATATATTTAAATTTATTTATAACTTTGATTCTTAGTATTTTCAAGAATTTTAACTAACAAAATAGAAAAACAATATGAAAAAGACACTTTTAGGAATGGTTGCTGTTTTAGGTTTCGGACTTGCTTCTGCACAATCAATTTCTTTTGACAAAACAGTTTTTGATTACGGAAAAGTAACTGCAGGTAGTGATGGTCACAGATACTTCACGGTAAAAAACACTGGAGACAAGCCGCTTATCCTAACAGAAGTAAAACCAGCTTGTGGATGTACAACTCCTGAGTGGAGTAAAGATCCAATTTTACCAGGAAAATCCGCTCAAATTAAAGTAGGATATAATACAAACTTAACAGGTGCTTTTAGTAAGCCAATCGAAGTATTTTCGAATGACCCAAAAAATCCTAGATCTGTATTAACTATTAAAGGTGAAGTTGGTGCTGCTACACAACAAGTACAAACTCTACAAGCAACTCCAGCTTCTATGAAGGCTGAAATAGTAAAAGAAGCTTCTCCTGCACAATCTAAAAAAGCAGTCAGAGCGCAACAAGTACAACTTGCTGCACCAGTTAAAATGGAAGAAGTTAAGAAATAACATTTTTCAACTAAAGATTTTTAAAACCGCTTATACAAGCGGTTTTTTTTGTTACATTTACATAAAAACCGAATATGAAATCTATATCAATAAAAGACTTTTTAGCTAGTAAAAAAGATTTTAAAATCGGTGATCACAAGACCGATTACAAAGCAGATATTCCAAAAGAAGAAGGTGAAAAACTTCTTAATTCTGAAAAAGAAAAACTTTACGATTTACAAGAAAAACTATATGCCGACAGCAGTCAATCTTTACTCATTGTTATCCAAGCTATGGATGCTGCTGGTAAAGACAGCCTGATAGAGCATGTTTTCGGAGGGGTTAATCCGCAAGGTTGCGAAGTCACAAGTTTTAAAACACCGAGTTCTAAAGAATACGGTCAGGACTTCTTGTGGAGACATTATCTGGCGGTTCCGGCGAAAGGAAAAATCGGAATTTTCAATCGCTCTCAATACGAAAGTGTTTTGGTGTGTAAAGTTCATCCAGAATATAATCTTAAGGAACGCGTTTGGGACGATGTTAAAGATTTTGACAAAAAATTCTGGGACACTCGCTACGAAAGTATCCGAAATTTTGAAAAACACCTTGCTAATAACGGAACAAGAATTATTAAATTCTTCCTTAATGTTTCTAAAGATGAACAAAAGCAAAGATTCTTGGACCGAATCAACGAAGAAGATAAAAACTGGAAATTTTCTAGTGGTGATGTTGTAGAACGCGGTTACTGGAAAGATTATATGAAAGCATACGAAGAAGCCATCCAAGAAACTAATACCGATTATGCACCTTGGTATGTTATCCCAGCAGACAAAAAATGGTTTACAAGGCTCGCAGCTCTGCAAATTATTATCGATACTTTGGAAGATATGAATCTTAAATTCCCTGAGGTTAGCAAAGAGGAAAAAGAAGCTTTACAAAAATTAAAAATTGAATTAGAAAACGAAAAATAAAATATGGATGTAATGTCGCTGTTTTTGGGCGGTGTTGTTGGGTTTGTAATTGGTGCGGTGATTTTGCATTTTTATTATTTGTCAAAGACTGCAAAAAATTCTGTTTTGATGGAGCAAAATCTTGCAAGCTTAAAATCTGAAAATTCTTTTATTAAATCTAATCTTGACACATCGGAGAAGCAAAAAGCAGATTTACAATTTAAAATTGAAGAGCAAGAATCTAAAACATTTTTACAGCTTCAAAAAGTTGCTGAACTAAATGCGGAAAACACTAATCTAGTTCAGCATCTTGACGATTTTAAATTTGAATTAAAACAACTTCAGGACAAACAAGAAATCATCCAACAAGAAAAGCAAAATCTAATTGCCCAAAATGCTGAATTGTCTGCACAAAACAAAAACCTAGAACTTCTTCTTGACAATCAAAAAGAGGAAATCGAAAAATTGCAAGAACAAAGCAAATTGCATTTTGAGAAAATGGCGAATCAGATTCTCGAAGAAAAAACAGAAAAATTCACGAATCTTAATCAACTACATCTAAAATCTATCCTAGAACCTTTCGGGAAAAACATTGACGAACTAAAGAAAACTGTTTTTGAAACTTATGATAAAGAAGCTAAAGAACGTTTTTCGCTTGGTCAAAAAGTAACGGAATTAAAACTTCTGAATCAGAAAATCTCAGAGGAGGCACAAAAACTAACTCAAGCTCTTAAAGGTAATAACAAAACCCAAGGCAACTGGGGCGAAATGATTTTGGAAAGTATTTTGGAAAAATCTGGACTTGCCAAAAATCGAGAATACTTCCTCGAACACGAATTGCGTGACGATTCCAAAAACCCAATCTATTCGGAGTTTTCTGGAAAAAAAATGCGTCCTGATGCTTTGATTAAATATCCTGATGAACGCAATGTTATTATTGATAGCAAAGTATCATTAAATGCTTTTATAGAAATGGCAAATGAAGAGGATAAGGATATTTTCAAAATTAAACAAGAGCAACATCTTCGTTCGGTTAAACAACACATCAACGAGTTAAGTCTAAAAGCCTATGACGACTATGATAAAAGTTTGGATTTTGTGATGATGTTTATACCGAATGAAGCAGCTTACAATGCCGCTTTACAAGCGGATTCGCAACTTTGGAATTATGCTTATGATAAACGAATTTTATTATTAAGTCCCACCAACCTGATCACTTCTCTCAAATTAATCGCTGATCTTTGGAAGCGCGATGCCCAAAATAAAAATGCTTTGGAAATTGCAGATCGTGGCGCAAAGCTTTATGATAAATTTGTTGGTTTTGTAGAAAATCTCGAAAAACTTGGCAAGAACATCGCGCAAGCGCAATCTTCTTATAATGAAGCCTACAAGCAACTTTCCACAGGAAATGATAATCTGGTCGCTCAAACTGAAAAGCTTCGAAAACTTGGATTAAAAAACAAAAAGCAACTTTCTAATAATCTTACTGATTCTCCGGAAAGTGAGTAAGGAAATTAACTTGTTTTCGATACACTTTTCTGCGAAAACTACTCAAACTGACGTTAATTTTCTTATCCCAAACTCAGGGTAAACGAAAAAGCCTTTCAGGGTTTAGAACCCTGAAAGGCTTTTTTGTATCCGCAATCCCTAGCCCCGATGTTCTATGTTAATCTGCAAATTTTTCAGGTTAAAATTTT
>NZ_DAMBQF010000007.1:0-109554 GCF_032062245.1 Soonwooa sp. | reverse complement strand
TAATATTATCAACTAATTTACTTCCTTAATTATCCTAATGCAAACTTACCATGGAGGCGACATCCTTTAGGCTTGGAGTGAGGCGGCGGAGCGCAAGCGGAGCCGTCCGAGCGACAAGCCTAAAGATATAGCCGAGAGCGGGAAAAAGCTTCAAAAAAAACTATAAAGGCTTTTCGATGAAATCAATTGCTCCTAAAGCAATGGACGTAGTCAAAAAGCTTCCAAAAAAAACTATAAAAACTTTTCGATGCAATCAATTGCTCTTAAAAAAACAAAACCGCCTTTCAAGAAATTTTGAAAGGCGGGTTTTTGTATTTTAAAAACTGAATTAAAATTCAGCACTTTTGGGTGTTCTTGGGAAAGGAATTACGTCACGGATATTGGTCATACCTGTCACGAAAAGCACCAATCTTTCTAGTCCTAAACCAAATCCTGCATGTGGCACAGACCCGAACTTACGCGTATCTAAATACCACCAAAGCTCGTGCTCATCAACATGCATTTCTTCCATCTTTTGTTTAAGAACATCTAGACGCGCTTCTCTCTCCGATCCACCGATAATTTCGCCAATCCCTGGGAACAGTACGTCCATCGCAGCAACGGTTTTGTTATCCTCATTCAGCTTCATATAGAAGGCCTTGATATCTTTCGGATAATCGAACAACACAACTGGGCTTTCGAAATGCTTTTCTACTAAGAAACGCTCGTGCTCCGATTGTAGATCTGCGCCCCAAGCTTCGATTGGATATGCGAATTTTCCTTTTTTATTCTCTTTAGAATTTAATAAAATATCGATTGCTTCTGTATAAGATACTCTCTTGAAACGTTTAGCAACAACGTTTTGAAGCTTTTCGATAAGACCTTCTTTTGCTCTTTCTTTTTCTGGTTTTGTTTTTTGCTCTTCCTCAAAGCGCTTATCCAAAAATTCTAAATCGTCTTTGCAATTTTCTAAACAATAGTTGATCACATATTTTAGGAAATCCTCAGCCAAGTCGATATTGTCCTCCAAATTGTTGAAAGCAACTTCTGGCTCGATCATCCAGAACTCAGCCAAGTGACGCGTCGTGTTAGAATTTTCTGCTCGGAAGGTCGGTCCAAATGTATAAATACGCCCCAATCCCATTGCTGCAGTTTCGCCTTCCAACTGGCCAGAAACCGTTAAGTTGGTTTTTCTACCGAAGAAGTCTTGTGTGTAATCGATTTCTCCTTCTTCGTTACGCGGAATGTTATTTAGATCAAAATTAGTAACACCAAACATTTCGCCAGCGCCTTCTGCATCGGCACCTGTAATAACTGGCGTGTTGATGTAGAAGAATTGATTTTGATTAAAATATTGGTGAATCGCAAAACTCACCGCACTTCTCACTCTGAAAACCGCTCCAAAAAGATTGGTTCTGAATCTAAGATGTGCTTGCTCACGCAATTTTTCTAAACTATGTTTTTTAGGCTGCAGAATCGTCGATTGCAATTCTTCGGTAAAGTTATCACCAAGAATTGTAATTTTTTTCGCGACTAATTCTACCGTTTGACCAGCACCTTGACTTTCTACAACTTCACCTGTTACCTTAAGAGAGGCCGCTGTGTTGATATTTTTGATAATGTTTTCATCAAAATTTTCGAAGTCTACGACCACTTGCAAATTATTGATCGTTGATCCGTCGTTAAGTGCTATAAAACGATTAGAACGGAATGCTCTAACCCAACCGTAAACTGTAATGTCGTGATGTAAAACTTTCTTGTAATCTGTTAAAAGATCTTTAATTGTTTGCTTTTTCATTATCAAAAATTAATGTCTGCAAAGTTATGAAATTTAAACAGTTTTAGCCTATTAACTATTAAAGTAAATATTCTTTTTAATAGATTTCCCTTGACGAATTCGCCATGCATGATAGCAACCTGGGATGTCATGCTGCCATTTTGGAAGTATAAGAACAATCAAAATCACATCCAAATGCGAGATCAGTCCTAAAACAACGCCTGTCGTGAAAGCCCAACCAGCATACTTAAAACCTAACAAACTGGTAAAAGCAAGTAGCAAACTCAGTCCCCACATTTTGGATAGAAAAGCGTGTGTACAGGTTTCCTTACCGAATTTTGCAAAACTTATGATGTAACACAAAGCTTCCATAATAAAGATTAAAATAATCGGAACTTTGTTTTGTTGAATTAATTCTGGCAAAAGTAAATATGTGCCAACACCTATGGATAAACAAAACACCAAATCGGTCTGACTGTCCAATCCTCTTAATTTCTCCGAAGCAACACCTGCTTTTCTCGCAATAATACCGTCAAATATATCTGAAAACAATCCTAGATACATTAAAATCAAAATAGGAATTTGCGCTTCTATCTTTAAATAAAATGCTAAAACTAAAATAATTGGTGCGCACAAAAATCAAAACACAATCAATAAATAAGGTATATTTTTCATCGTTCTTGTTTTAAAAATTTATAAATGGCATCGTACGTTCTCCGTTTCGGTTCCAGAAACCTAATTGTAAAGCCGAAGTTGATTTCGAAATATTAACCATGCCAATTTGGATTCCGAAACCTGTCTGCATATGGTTGTACACACCAATTTGCATCCCTTTGAAATCATCAGCCGAATTATAACCGCCAACAAAAAGTCCTCTTCCGCTGCTTGCGTGATTTCCGAAAATAGAAACACCAAGTCCATTTAATTCTTCAACATCACTACTAAAAAAGCTCACGAAAGCACCATTTATATCCATACCGTAATTGTACATCGAGATGCCAAATCCAGTATTACTTACCTCCCTAAGATTACCAGCCAGTGAAAGACTTTATCCATTAATTTGTGCTTTTGTCATCGTATTTTGAGCTTTTAATGAATCGTAAAAACAAAAAATCAAAAAACCAAGTGGATTAACATCGAGATTAAATCCGTGGATGGTTTGAAAACCCTTTGATTTCGGATTAAAATCACCATCGAGACCAATTCCGACCCCAATTCCGTTAACATCGCTAATATTAGACGACAATGGTGTGAACGTAATTATCTTTGAAGCGCCACCTTGAGAACGTGTTTCTTCTTGACCAAAAACGGTCAAGCTTGTAAACATTGTGATTTGTATAAAAAAATAGGTTTTAATAATTCTGATTTCTAAAATTCTATTTCAAAATTAGAGGCAGAATAGAAGATTGTCTATGCGCAAAACATTTAAGTTTTTTATTAAATTTGTGAAAATCACAAAAAAATGTATCAGGAAGCTTTACTTCGAGAAATCCGAAAAAAAATCGGTGACAAATCCCTTAACAACGAGCTCGCAAATATCCTTAATATCAGTTACAATGCTGCACACCGAAGAAGTTCGTTGAAGTCAAAATTCAGTTTGGAAGAAGCGGTAGAATTGGCAAGATATTATCAAATTTCTTTAGACTAATTTGTCGGAACGACCAATCAATTGGTTGTTCAGCGCATACAAACTGTCAAGTCATCGGAGGATTTGCTTAATTATTTTGATAATTCTTTAAAGATTTTATCAAGTTTTAAAAACAAAAATCAGCACGCTAAAGTTTATTATTCGGCTAAGGACATTCCGTTTTTTTATACGATTTCGGATTCCTTATTGTCGAAATTCAAGTTTTATGTTTGGATGAATCTTCTTAACCAAGATAAGTTTTTGACCAAGTTTAAAGATTTTGATTTTAAATATTATTCTGAAAGTAACAAAGCTTTAGAAGAACTTTATGAACAACAGGAAGTTACTGAAATCTGGAACGAAAGCAGTATTTCGAGTATTCTTCAGCAGATAAAATTCTATTTTGAAATTGGAATGATTTCGTCAAAAGAAGGACAATTAATTTTAGAAGATTTAGAGACATTATTCGATCGTTTAGAATCAAAAATTGCGGACGACCAAAATTTTGAAATCTACATCAACGAAATTGTGATTCTTAACAACAGCATATTATTCACCAACGAAACGGAGAACGCTTACTTTGTTCCCTTTAGTATGTTTGGTTACATTATGACCAACGACAAAGTGACTTCTGACGATGCCAAAAGTTATTTTGAACACCAAATCAAAAATTCAAAATCCTTGAATAATGCTGGAAACCGCGATCGTGCATTGTTTTTTAATAAAATGAAAAGAAAGATTAACGCTTTGAAAGACGAACTTGTTTAAATAAAATTTCAGAATCTTATATTAGTTTTTAGAAATACAATTATTAAAAACTATCTTCTTTTACTTTTTTTGATTGCCATTACGTTCTTGTTATTCTCCAAAATCGGCCATCGAAGAAGATAAACATCCTGACATTACGCACTTTCCGAGTTTTAAAAACAATAGTATCAAACTAACAAAAGTTGCAGAATGGACTGCTACAGAATGAAATAGCATCAAATTTTTATCACGTGGCGACTATTTGTATCTTTTTACTGGCCAGATTATCTTCAAAGGGATCGTCAAGATTGGAAACTGCTCATTCTTAAAAACGATAAAATTCTACAAAAAGACAGCCTGAAAACAAATTTTGACAATCAGAATTTGGCTTTTCTTGACAGTAAAAATAATCTGTACGCAAACAGATTTATGTACCAATATCTAGATTATAAAATCAAAAAAGAAATTCCACTTTTTGACCTTGATGTTATCGCTGGAAAATATGAAAAACAAAGGCATATTGGTGAACAAGAAAGGGATTCGGAGATATTTAACAAAATACATGAAGAACGAAAAGCCCTTCAGAATAAGATGTATTCACAAATCCAAGATATGACTTTGGTTAGCGATCCTAATAATTCTTCAATAGATCTAGATAATTTCTCGTGGGGAACTTTCAATTATTTTTGTAACTTCAATACAAACGAGCCTTTTCTATTAAGAGATGATTTTCTTTCAGCCTGATCAACGAAATCTTTTAAAAGAACTAAAACTTAAAATGAAGCGTATCCCAAATGAGGATATGTTACGAGATCATTATTATGAAGTGGTTAGCATTTTGAAAACTGAATTTAAAACCGCTAAAGATAGTATTGTTACTGGAAATGCTTGGTTCAGCCAAGGAAATCATTATGTTGCGAGCTTTGGTTACGCACCAGTCTACATGAAATATTACAACGTCAACCTCAACGGGACAAAGACTGAAACCAAGATAGATTACACCAAAACAGGCATTAGTCACCTCATCGATACTGATTTGGGAACTTATTTGGTCATGATAAATAAAAAGGAAAAAGTTGGTAAGTACGAAGTTTATTTCTTACCAAAAAAATAGTTATTCGTCTTTTTTGTGCTCTCCTAAGAAAACATCCATCAAGCCATCTGGCAATTGCATTTTGATGAACTTTTCGTCGCGATTAACTTCCAAAATCCAATCTTTAATAATTGGGATAACAACATCTTTGTCCGCTAATCTTAAAATAAAATAATGTTGTGCTGTCTGGTCATTAACAGACTGAATGATGCCACAAGTTTTTCCATCTTCTTCATGGATTTCGAAACCGACAATCTCGTGATAATAGAATTGCTTGCCCGAAAGTGGTGGCAAAGTAGAAAGAGGAAGATAAACATCTTTCCCAAGAACTTGGTCAGCCACAGTTTCGGTAATATTTTTAAGTAAAATGTTGAGCGCATCGGACTTGCTCCACGATGTTTTTTCAATAAAAAAAGGAACCAATAATCCGTTGATTTCAACGAATATTGATTCCAATTTATTGTAAAGTTCAGGTTGATCGGTGTCCAATTTTAGGATCACGTGACCAGCCAATCCGTGCTTACGCGTAATTCTTCCTAATAAATAACAGTCTTCTTTACGCATAATTGAGGATTCTTACGCTTCAGTATTTTCTTCAGCAGCAGCTTCTCCTTCAGCAGGAGCCTCTGTAGTTTCTTCAGCAGGAGCGTTAGCAGCTTCTTCAGCAGCTTTAGCATCAGCCTCAGCTTGTGCAGCAGCAGCTACTCTAGCTTCGTTTACTTTAACCTCAGCTTCCAAAGCAGCTTTTTTAGCATCAGCTTTAGCAGCCGCTAAACCATCAACTTTACCTTGTACTTTAGCTTCTTTTGCATCAACCCAAGCAGCGAATCTCTTCTCAGCTTCAGCTTCGTCAAAAGCACCTTTAGCAACACCACCTTGTAAGTGTTTTTTGTACATAGCACCTTTGTAAGAAAGGATAGCTCTTGCAGTGTCAGTAGGCTGAGCACCGTTGTTTAACCACTTAACAGCAGCATCAACATTTAGTTCGATAGTTGCAGGGTTAGTAACTGGGTTGTAGATTCCGATTTTTTCGATGAATTTACCATCTCTTTTAGCTCTTGAATCTGCAACCACGATGTGGAAGAAAGGTTTCCCTTTTTTACCGTGTCTTTGTAATCTAATTTTTACTGACATATTGTTTTAATTTTTGGGATCACGTCCCGGTTAAATTTTAATAGTGTGCAAAGATAGTAATTTCTTTTAATTTAGAAATTAAATATCAAAACAATTTTAAAAATAAAAATTAAGCCAAACTTCCCATATAGAAAAGCCCCAAACATTTTTGGTTTTCCTCAATTTTTAAAGAATCTTTAAGATGATTAACCAAAGCTGGCGAACTCCAATAACAACCAACTCTATTAACTGTACAGGTTAAATACATATTTTGGACTGCCATCGCTGTTGCAGCAATCTCTTCCCAATCGGGAACAAGTCCACTGAACTCGCAAACTATTGAGATTACAATATTCGCTTTACTGATTTTGAAACCAATATCTTGATATTTCTTTTCAAGGAAAGTTTGCGGTGGCGTTATCGTTTTATAAATAGATTGCAATTCTTCACCAAGTTGTTGTTTGTCTTCATTTCTAAAAACTTTGAAGCGCCAAGGTTTTGTCTTTTTATGATTAGGTGCCAAAACCGAAGCATTAAGAACTTCTTCCAAAATATGTTCTGGGATTGGCGTATCGGTATAATCTTTGGGAAAAACACTACGTCTTTCCTCGATAATATGTTTTAAAATCTTTGCATTTTCCATGTGGTAAAAATACGAATAGATTTATGGATTCTAGAATTAAGTTTTAGAAATAAAATACTGAACAGCTTTTTGCCCATCTAATAAAATATTCTTCGAAAAGTGCATTCCACATTTTTCTAAAACGTAAATCGATGCCCTATTTTCTGACATCGCACGACCTATAATATCTTGAAGTTTTAAAACAGAAAATCCATAATCTAGACAAGCTTTAGCAGTTTCGGTGGCGATACCTTGATTCCAAAATTTTTCAAAAATCCTGAATCCTAGATCAACTTCATCAGTTTCTGGATGAAATTTCAGTCCGCACCAACCTACAAATTCTTGATTAGATTTAGAAATAATTGCCCATCTTCCAAAACCATATTTTTAGTATTCTCTGTAGTTTTGTAGAAAATCTCGTGCGTCATCAACATGATCAAAAGCTTTATCACCAGTATATTTGAGAACGTTTGGATTAACATTTAAAGCATAAAAAGATTCAGCATCATTTATATTTAATTCACGAAGAAAAAAGCGAGACGTTTCTAGAATAGTCTTCATTTAATTAAATAATCTCTACTATTTTTTGATGGATTTTATTAAGTGTAAACTCGCTACCAACAGTCAAACCTAACATTTTTTGCGCTAAAGGACTCTCCTCCGAAATGGCATAAAATCGGTCACCATCATAGAAAAATTCGCCCAACGATATCGAAATATAAAAACGAGCTTTATTCGTGATCACCAAAGCGCCAAGTCTCACTTTTTCGAAATCAGAATTGACAACTTTCGCCATTGATTCTTGCATATCATAAAAACCCGCTAATTGCTTTTGCAATTGATAAATCTCTTCTTGAGCTTCCTCACGAATGCTATCATACTTTGGCGTTTTTTTGATATCGCGACTTGCTTCTATGGTAAAATCTATGAAGTTTTCTAGCTTTTTAATTTTGTCAGACAAAAGTTGCATCACAAAACGCCTTAATTCACTTTTTTCATATCCAATCTTCTGCATCAACTTAATATTTAGATAAATATAATATTTTTCAAATAATCATATTTAAAAAAGTACTCTTCAAAAATTAGTGACATTTTATTTATTAAAAAGAAATTCCACCATACCGAATAAAACTCCCAACCAACAAAAAACCAACACCCAATAACGTAACCGAAATCACATGAAAAGCCATCAATGGAAGTGTTTTCGCAGAAAGTTTGGGTAATACTAGCAAGTTAGCACTCAACGCAAACAAAATAGTTACGAGAAGAAAACCTAATTTTATGGAAATCGCCGTTTCCAAAGGATTTTCAAAATGAAACCAATCATCCCATTTAATCCCGAATTGATACGACATCCAAACGCCCGTAATCACCATAACAAGTAAAGCTGGAATTCCTATTTTCTCATATTTCCGTTCAAAATTGAGTAGAATTTCAGGCTCTTTTTTCTTCAAAACTTCGGGTAAAATTCCGATGGACAAAATCAAATGGCCACCCACCCAAATGCATGCGCCTAATAAATGGAATACTAAAAGTAAATGATGCGACATTCTTGATATTTTAATCAAATTTAGCATTCTTTTACGTTACAATTTAGGGAACTGATAATTTTCATGGCGTCTTTTCCGGCTGTCACTAGTCGCTTCCCAAGCCAATCCTAAACCCTCTTTTTGGGAGAGCTCCAACATGCCGTTCCATCCGGGACGCAATTTTGTCACAATTTCAAGATTTGGCTTTATCTTTGAGAAAGAGATATAAGAACCAAGATTTAAGATTTCAGATTTAAAACTTGAAACATTAAACTCAAAACTTAAGTAAATACATTGTACTTTGTACATCATTAATACAGCAAAATATGAACATACTTACCCAAAATTTCAACACACCTTATCATACGCCACCTTTTGAAAACATTAAAAACGAAGATTATCTTCCCGCATTTAAAGAGTTAATTTCAGAATCAGAGAAAGAAATTGATGCAATTGTCAACAATTCAGAAGAGCCAACTTTCAAAAATACAATCGAAGCTTTGGCTTATTCAGGTGAGAAATTAGATGTCGTTTCTAATATCTTCTTCAACCTAAATTCTGCCGAAACCAGCGATGAACTTCAGCAAATTGCACAAGAAGTTTCGCCACTTTTAACAGAATATTCGTCTAAAATTTCACAAAACGAAGCACTTTTCAATAGAATTAAAAAAGTTTACGATGAGAAATCAAAATACAATCTCAATGAAGAGCAACAAATGCTTTTAGATGAAACCTACAAAGGTTTTGTGAGAAGCGGCGCTTTACTCAACGATTCGGATAAAGAAAAATTGAAGCAAATCAATATGGATTTATCGGTGAAGTCACTTCAATTCGGACAAAATGCGCTTGCAGCAACCAATGCGTATTTCAAACACATCACCAACAAAGAAGATTTAGCTGGAATTCCAGACGCAATTTTGGAACAATACGCTGAAGAAGCCAAAGAAAGAAATTTAGATGGCTATGTTGTGACATTACAGTATCCAAGCTATGTTCCGTTCATGACCTATGCTGATAATCGCGAATTGAGAAAAGAATTGGCTTTAGCAAATGGCAAAAAATCTTTTGACGGTGGCGAATTTGATAATCAAAATCTTATCAAAAAAATTATTTCATTAAAACAGCAGAAAGCCGAACTTTTAGGTTATAAAAATTACGCAGATTACGTTCTGGAAGAGCGAATGGCGAAATCTCCAATTAAAGTTATTGAGTTTTTAAATGAACTTTTAACAAAAGCAAAACCTTACGCCCAAAAAGAAATTGAAGAACTAAAAGCTTTAGCAAAAGCCGACGGAATCGAAGATATGCAAGGTTATGATCATTCTTTTTACGCTGAAAAGTTGCGTAAAGCAAAATACGATTTCAATGATGAGGAATTAAAACCTTACTTCCCTTTAAATCAAGTTCAGGACGCGGTTTTTGGACTGGCAAATCAACTTTTCGGATTGGAATTCAAAGAAGTTAATACGATTCAAAAATACCATTCGGATGTTCAAACCTACGAGGTTTATGAGATTCAAGAACCAAGAACCGAGAATCAAGTCTTCGACTCCGCTCAGACAGACAACCAACAACCAACAACCGACAACCGACAGCTTAAAGCGATTCTATACACCGATTATTTCCCAAGAAAAGGAAAACGTGCCGGCGCTTGGATGACGAGTTATAAAAATCAATTCACGAAAGATGGCGAGAATTCTCGTCCACACATTTCTATTGTTTGTAACTTCAGCAAACCAACGAAAGACACACCAAGTTTGTTAACTTTCCAAGAAGTGACGACGCTTTTTCACGAATTTGGACACGCAATTCACGGAATGTTAGCCAATACGCAATATCCAAACCTTTCAGGAACTTCTGTGAAATGGGATTTTGTAGAATTACCATCTCAGTTTTTGGAAAACTTCTGCTACGAACCAGAATTCCTAAAAACATTTGCAAAACATTACAAAACAGGTGAAGTTTTACCCAACGATAAAATTGAAAAAATCGAGCAATCCAAAAACTTTATGGAAGGCTACCAAACGCTTCGTCAATTAGGTTTTGGATTATTAGATATGGCGTATCACACGCATCCTAAAGATGTAAATGACATAAAAGCTTTTGAAGACGCTCAAACTTCGAAAACCTCTTTATATCCAGTAAATCCTGAAACGGCGATGAGTCCGACTTTTTCGCACATTTTCCAAGGCGGATATTCGGCGGGATATTATTCGTATAAATGGGCAGAAGTTTTGGACGCAGATGCTTTTGCTTACTTTAAAGAAACTGGAATTTTCAATCCTGAAACTGCCGCAAAATACAAAGTTCTATTGTCATCCGGCGGAACCAAAGACCCAATGGAATTGTACAAAAACTTCCGTGGCAGCGAACCAAAAGTAGAAAGCCTTTTGAAAAGGGCTTTTGGGTAAACTTATAATCTCACGTCACTTCGAGTAGCGTAGCGTATCGAGAAGTCTTTGCATTAAAAACTTCTCGATACGATTTTTTCAAAATCTACTCGAAGTGACGATTCCTCATAAAACTCAACAATGCAAAACGAAGCAATTAATTACATCAATTCGCACAACCTTATCGGAATAAAAGCTCGAAAGGAACGCGAAACTTTTCTTGAAATTTGGATGGTTACCGTTGATAACAAAATTTTTGCACGTTCCTGGGGATTTGCCGAAAGAAGTTGGTACAGCACTTTTCTAAATGATTCGAACGGCGAAATAAAATGCGGCAACCAAGTTTTTAAAATTAGAGCCGAAATTCCCAAAGATTTAGATCGTTTAAACGAAAAAATTAGTCAAGCGTATTTGAATAAATATAATTCGGGCGAGAATTCTTTTTTATGCAAAAGGAATTACAGAACAAAGCCATATCGAAAAAACGATGGAATTTATTTTAATCTAAAATTGATTTAATTCTTAATTCATAACTAATAATTAAAAAATGACTTGTCCTTGCTGCTCCGGAAAAACCTACGAAGAATGTTGCCAACCTTTCCACAAACGTGATAAAACTGCATCAACAGCGGAAGCTTTGATGCGTTCGCGATTTTCGGCATTTGCGATTCCGAACGCAGATTATCTTTGGGAAACGACACTTTCTTCCAAAAGAAAATTCCATGATAAAGCCGAATTGCAAGAATGGGGCGAAATAAATACTTGGACAAAACTTGAAATCATAAAAACTCCGGCGCTTAATCAAGTCGAGTTCAAAGCCTATTATACCGACCAAGATGGTAATTCACAAATTCATCATGAATTTTCGTACTTTCAACCTGTGAAAGGTCGTTGGTATTATGTTTCGGGAGAGTTTATGGATGATTAAGTTATTCCAAATTTTTCTTTTTCTTTCTCAAAACATATAAATACAAACTCTCAACTTTGGCGCGTGCCCAAGGCGTTTTGCGAAGAAATTTTAATGAAGATGACACACTAGGATTTTCACCAGTAAAACAGCGAATGTTCATTTGTTTTCCCAGTTCGCCATAACCTTTGTAGTATTCGAGAAGTTCTTCCAGAATCGTGTCCAAGCGTTTTCCGTGAAGTGGATCTTTAGAAGTTTCCATTTTTTTTGAGCGAATTTAGTATTTTAATCTTATTTAATTAGAATTCAATAAAAAAGCCATCGAAAATTACTCTCGATGGCTTTTTGAAAAATATTAAAACGTCACACTTAACTTACTAAACACATATCTTCCATTCTGTCCAAACTGCGATGTAGAACGAGAATAGACAAATTGATCGTTATTAGAAGAGAAAGGCAAATTCTTGGTTGGATAGATATCAAATAGATTATTCACACCAATTGTCAAATTAAAATTCTTATTGATGTTATAACCAATCGACAAATCGGTGATTATCTTATCCGAAATTAGTTGATGTTCGTTAGGAAGTGTAATTCCATCAAAGTTGGCATCAAGAATATCGGCACCCCAAACTTTTCCGTAATAGGTATTTCTTAAGTAAAAATTAAAATCTTTCCAAGACAAATTATGTGAAAGACTCGCCTTAACTTTTGGCACAGAATCTTCCAAATAAATACGAGATTTTTCAGAGAAATAAACATTTTCTAAACCTGCATTTCGTAACAAATCCGAAGCATGAATATCACCAACTTTCTGAGTTTTGGTAAGGTTAATAGCGAAATCATTATTTAATTTGAAATCGCCTGTTCTATAATTATGACTCACGACAACATCCAAACCTTTGGTTTCGGTATCGATAGAATTTGCAAAAAACTGAGCTGCATTTACACTTGCACGGTCCAACTCATTTCTTACAGCCTGTAAGTTCGGATTAGCTTCAATCTGTTTGTCCGTCGGTCTTGAGAACTGATCTGTCAATACAATTCTGTTATCAATTTTAATGTAATAGGCGTCCGCAGTAATATTTAAATTAAGTGTCGGGATTTTGTATGCAAAACCTGCGCTCACTGATTTTGAAGTTTCCTGTTTTAAACTCGGAATCCCGAAACCTTTTGCAATTTGAGATTCGTTGCTAAAAGTTCCAACTTCTTTTAGCTCACCATTGACAAACAAAGTCGAAGTTGTGTTGTAATAAATCTGATGAATAGACGGCGCACGGAATCCTGTCGATCCTGCAAAACGGAAATTAAGCTGATCTGTAAGTTTTATTCTAGACGCCAATTTATAGTTAAAAGTCGATCCAAAATCCGCATAATTCTCATAACGCAAAGCAGCATCAACTAACAACCAATCTGTGAAATTAAATTCTGCGTCAGCGTAAGCTGCATAAGAGTTTCTGCTTTTGTCTGTTTTATTTTCATTTCTAAAACCAGCAAAAACTTGAGAACCGCCTGGCAAAGCATTTCCAAAGAAATCTGTAGGATTAACAGAAGTCAGCGTCTGAGGATTTCCGTTAACATCATAAGCCGTGTAAGAAGCCTCCTCACCAGAATTTATTTTGAAATTTTCATGACGTTGCTCGAGTCCAAAAGCAAGATTCAAACCTTTGAAAACATCAAAAGATTTATTAAATTCTAAATTAACTGTGTTTTGTAAAAATGCTAAACCTCCAGCTTTAAAAGATGACGGCGACGCAAATCGCAAACTGGTATTGCTTGTATTTTTAATGGTATAATCAAAACTATTTTGACCGAAAGTATTACTAAGATCAATATTCCAACCATCAAATTTCCCTCTGACGCCGGCAGAGAACGACACGTCTTGGATGCTTGTGTTAATTTGTGGTAAGTAACCATCAAGATACAATCCAGTAAAAGTTCTTGATTGTGATGGACGTCTGAAAAAACCTCCTGAAGAACCATTTCTTGTCGAATATCCACCGAAAGTGTAGACCTTCCAGTCATCACTTATTGGTACTTCAACATTTGCAAATATTTGATGGCTATTAAGTTTGGACTGTCCAACTTGCATGTTAAAATCTTTTCTTGTTAAACCGCGATATGCCAACTCTTGATCGGTAAAATAATTCAGTTGATCTTTTGTAAAAGAACTCGGATTTAAAACCGATTGCAACGCAGAAATACTATTAGCAGACTGGATTTTCGACTGCAAATCGCCACCGAAATAGCTAACATCTTGCGCATATTGATGTATTAAATTCACAAAATCTTGTTCACCAGCTGAACCTTTCAATTGTCCAATATTGCTAAAATAAGACGCCAAGTTCACACCATTTTCAGCAGCTCTTTTTTCGATAGCATTATAGGCATTGTAGATAGGATCACTTTCTGTACCTGCTCTTCTTGTTGGTTCACGGAATTGTGAAGACCAAGTTAAATTATAAAAACCGCCTTTGCTGCCGATTTTGTTGCCATAATTCAAGTCCACTTGAAATTGTTGTCCATCATAATTCCCCGTGTGATCGTTAGCAGTCGGTGTCAAATAACCTCCATAATTAAACTGTCCAGTCAATTTTCCAGTATCACGTTTCAATTGCAAGTTGAGCACTCCTGCAATCGCGTCCGATCCATATTGCGCTGATGCACCATCGCGAAGAACTTCGATTCTGTTAAGCGCAAAAGCTGGAATTGCATTAAGGTCTGTCCCAACAGTTCCTCTTCCTGGCGTCCCATTTACATTGATTAAAGCGGAAGTATGTCTTCGTTTTCCATTAATCAAAACTAAAGTTTGGTCTGGTCCCAAACCGCGTAACTGCGCAGGATCCAAGTGATCCGTTCCATCAGCATTGGTCTGAATAGTCGATGTAAAAGACGGCGCAATCGAATTAAGAATTTGGTTGATGTTAGTCTGTGGCAACGACTCTTGCAAACCTTTTAGGTTAAACACATCGACAGGAACAGGACTATCTGCTTTTGATCGTCCTCCACTTCTAGAGCCAACAATCACCACTTCCTCAATATGCTTAGCAGAAGTTGTATCTTTGGGTTTTGCAACTTCTTGAGCTTGAATAGAATAAACTCCTGAAAAGAAAACAACAGCTGTCGTAACAACGACTTGTTTTCCTCGATTAAAATTAATTTTAGATTTCATATTTTAAAAATTTACTTTTAAGTTTAGAGCAAAAAAAACTTCTTCCAGCCAAAGCTGAAAGAAGTTATTATAGACAGGCATCCTAAATACCCGACAAATATCGTATTTCAACTTATTTTTCCTTTTTTCAAAGGCTGAATGTAACACCTTACCATATTTTGGCAGGTTGTTAAGACATCAATGGGTCAGATCCCTCCGTCTTTCTTAATAAGTATGACAACAATTCGCAATCATGCTACAAACTTAGGCAGAATAAATTTTTTGACGAAATTTTTTTAACGTGACAAAAATCACTTCATATATAATAGATTGAAAATCTGACATTTAAAAGACTATTCAAGGCATACGAAGTACAAAAACAAAACTTTAGTTTTACGGATTTCCTTTTTATTTTCCTTTTAAACTTCACTATCTTAGCTTCATTAAATAGGCTTAAAAATGAGCAGAAATACGGATGCCAACCGAAAAGCGCACAAGAAAAAAATCGACCAAAAGAAGAGGAAAACTCAAGAATCCGAAGAAAAACGAAAAGCTAGATTAAAAGAAATTAGAGCCAGTTTTATTGAGAAGGAGAATCAACAACAAGATAGCGAATCATGAAAATTTTACATACTGCCGATTGGCATTTAGGAAAACGCCTAGACCGATTTTCACGATTGGAGGAGCAAATTTCGGTGATGAATGAAATCATCGAAATCGCTGATGAACACAAGGTTAACATGGTAATTATTGCGGGCGATTTGTTCGATAATTTCAATCCAAGTGTTGAGGCGGTTGAACTTTTTTATAAAACTTTAAAACGACTGTCAAACAACGGAAAACGTCCCGTAATCGCCATTGCAGGAAATCACGATTCTCCCAATTTGATTAATGCGCCAGATCCTTTGGCTCGCGAATGCGGCATTATTCTTATCGGACATCCTCAAGCTAAAATTCAAGAATTTGAAGTAGAAAATTTCAAAATTATAAATTCTCTAGAAGGATTTTTAGAATTAAAATTAAATCAGTTCGCATATCCAATTCGACTAATTCATACGGCCTACGCCAATGAAGTTCGGTTGAAACAGTATTTCGGTGAAGAAAAAGAAAAAGCTTTGAACGAAACTTTAGCCGAACATTGGAAAACTATTACCGACGACTTCTGTGATGAAAACGGTGTTAATATTTTGACTACGCATTTATATATGAATAAGCGTGGTACTGCACTTTTAGAAGAACCTGAAGGTGAAAAACCAATCAAAATCGGAAATGCAGATATGGTGTATTCCGATTCAATTCCCAATCAAATTCAATATACGGCCTTGGGACATTTGCACGGCTTTAGAAATATTGGAACGGAAGAAAAACCTGTTGTTTACAGTTCTTCACCGCTTTGTTATAGCTTTTCAGAGGCTGGCCAAACCAAATTTGTTTCCATTATTGATGCAAAACCCAACCAAAACATTTCTTTTGAAAAAATTGAATTAAAATCTGGACGGCAATTGGTTAGAAAAAGTTTCGATAATGTTGATGAGACAATCACTTGGTTGACACAAAACCCCAATACATTAATTGAATTGACCATCGAATCTGATTCTTTTTTGAAAGCAGAAGATCGCAAACGAATTTTTCAAAGTCATGACGGTATAATTTATTTAATTCCAAAAGTGAAAAACATCGAAAATCAAAAGACTGAAATCGCTGAAATTGACATCACAAAAGATTTAGAGCCTCTTTTCGTCGATTATTTCAAGTCGAAAAACGCTAATCAAGAACCTAATGAAGAATTAATGGATTTGCTTAAAGAAATTCAGAAGGAATAAAGATTTCTATGCAAAATTCTTATGTCTACATATTACTTTGTTCTGATAACACTTTCTACATTGGTGTAACCTCGGACGTCCACCAAAGGCTTATAGAACATCAAGAAGGTAAGCATTTTGGGTCTTACACCTATACAAGAAGACCATTAATATTAGTTTATTATTGTGATTTTACAGATATCAACCTCGCAATTTCCTTTGAAAAGAAAATCAAAAAATGGTCTCAAGCTAAAAAGCAAGCTTTGATTGATGGCAGATTTGAAGATTTACCAAATCTTGCAAAAAAGAATTTAAAAATATAAGACTAAAGTTCTCGATACGATTTTTTCAAAATCTACTCGAACTGACGACCGAAACAACGTTACCGACTAAGAATATTTATCTGAATTTTATTTTCAAACGTCTTAAACACAACATCGGTCGGAATAGTGAACTTGATTAAATAGTTAACATAATTATAATGATTATCTTCAGCTATCATTAAATATTTAAAACACAACGTCAGTTCGAGTAGCGCAGCGTATCGAGAACTCTAATTAAAAAAAATATGATTCCACAGAAACTAACTATAGAAGGACTTTATTCGTATCAGGAACGTCAAAGCATCGATTTTTCCAATCTTACGGAAGCAGGATTGTTTGGGATTTTTGGGGCGGTTGGTTCTGGGAAATCGTCGATTTTGGAGGCGATTTCTTTTGCATTATATGGCGAAACTGAGCGATTGAACGCCCGTGATAAACGTGCGTACAACATGATGAACTTAAAATCCAATCGATCATATATTGAATTTGATTTCATCAATCATGAAAATAAATTGTTCCGAGTAACGCGAGAATACAAACGAAATTCTAAAAATTTTGAAGACGTAAAACCTGCTTCGGCGGTGTTTTATGAATTTAAAAATGAAACTTGGGAAGCTTTGGATCACGTGAATGCGGAGGAAATTATTGGCTTAAATTATTCCAATTTCAAACGAACGATTATTATTCCGCAAGGTCAATTCAAGGAATTTTTGGAGCTGGGCGCAAAAGAAAGAACGGATATGATGAAAGAAATTTTCAATCTGTATCGATTCGATTTGCAGGATAAAGTTTCAGGTTTAAATAAGAAAAACCAAACCGAACTCGATCAACTTGAAGGAAAACTTTCTGGTTTTGAAACGATTTCGGAAGAACATATTGCTATTCAAAAAGATAATTTAAGAGAAGCGAAAACGACTCAAGAAAACTTAAAACTCGAATTTGAAAAAGTCAATTCGCATTATCAACAATTAAAAAATCTGAAATCGGATTTCGAATTGCTTTCCAAAAAAGAAACTGATTTTTCGGAATTAGAAAAAAATAAGGAAACAATTGATGCAAAAGAGGGTCAATTAAAACAGTATCAATCTGTTTCTAAACTGTTTAATGACGATTTAAAAGAAAGAAATCGAAATCAAAATCTTTTAAAATCTACGGAAGAGCAATTAAAATTAGTGGACGAACATTGTAAATCGTTGACGGATAATTCGAATCGATTACAAAAATCAAAAGAAGAATTGCAACCAAAAGTTGATGCGCTCCCGAAACAAAAAGTTCTTGAGCAAGATTTAGAATTGCTGTTTCATGTAAAATCCGATGAATCCAAACTTGCAAAAAATGCCCAAAGCACGATTGAAGGAGAAAAATTTGTAAAAGAATTTAAAGTAAAAGAAGAAGAAACTTCCACAAAAATTCAGAATCAGGAACAGGAAATTGAAAGTTTAAAATCTCAATTAATTTCATCTGCAACATTGATTGAAGTTGGCGATTGGTTTTCGAAAAAGCAAAATTTGTCTAACAATTTAATTAAAGAAAAAACTAATTTTGAAGCCAACAAAAAATCGATTGAAGTTCTTGATGAAAAACTAAAAAATCTTGATATAGAAAAGCTTTTCACCGAAATTTCAAATTTAAAAGAGGAAAAAGAAAAGCTTCAAAATCAGAAAAATAAGCTGGAAGTTTCGCGCCAACTTTCGCATTATTCTACCGAATTGCAAGATGGAAAAGCTTGTCCGTTATGCGGTTCGGAAGATCATCCTTCGATTGCGGTTTTCGAAGATGTGAGCAATGATTTGAAAGCTTTAGAAGAAAAACTTTTGGTTTTAAATGGGCAATTGGAAAATTTAGAACAAAAAACGAAGGAAGCTGAAAGACTTCAACAAGAAAAAGTTTTGGTTTCACAACAAGGAAAACTAATTCAAAATTCGATTGAAACAATAAAAAGTCAAATTTTGGAATTAGAAAAAACCTTCATTTGGAAAGACTTTTCAAAAGACAATTTTGATGACTTTCAAAATCGAAAATCAGAAAATCAAAACAAAGAACTCCAACTAAAATCGAAAGAAAAAGAACTTAACACTTCCCGAACAGAATTAGATTCTATTCGGAAAAAACTAGAAAAAGCCAATCAACGTTTTCTGAAAATTTCAAATGAAAATTTAGAATTTAAAACCAAAATAGCGAGTAACAAAGCGCTTTTAAAAGAATTAAATCCAAACGATTATTCTGAAAAAACAGAAGCTGAAATTCAGTTGCAACTTGAAAATTTAAAACAAGAGAATCAAAATACAGAAACGGTTTGGAATCATCTTAATACGGAAATTCAAGAAATTCAAGTCAAATTATCGTCTGAAAACACGAAGCGTGACCAATTTCAAAAACAAGTTTGTGATTTAAATTCTCAATTGGAAAAGATCCAAAATCAATTGAATGAAAATTTAGAAAAATCAAATTTCGTTAATCTTGACGCAGTTTTAGAAATTTTGAATCAAAATTTAGACGAGCAAAATATTCAACAAGAAATTCAGAATTTTAAAATTCAATTTGAAACTTTGAAAAACAGCATTTCGGAATTGAAGGAAAAATTGAAGGATTTTTCGTTTGATGAAAACTTATTTTTAGAATCAGAAAACCAATTTAAAACCAAAGAATCTGAACTTGCAGAAGCCAATAAATTGGCTATTCAAATCGCTGCTGAAATCGCACGTTTGGAACAAGAATTTAAGAAAAAAGAGGATTTATTGAAAGAACAAAACGCGCTTTCAAAACGTGCAGAAAACTTAAAAACAATGTTCAATCTCTTTAAAGGAGCGGGGTTAGTGCAATATGTTTCGTCAATTTATTTACGACAATTGTGTGATCATGCGAATGTTCGATTCCACCGAATGACGCGCAATCAATTAAGTTTACAATTGAATGATAACAACGATTTTGAAATTATCGATTTCCTCAACGAAGGCCGAAGCCGAAGCGTGAAAACGCTTTCTGGTGGACAAGCTTTTCAAGTTTCCTTGAGTTTGGCGTTGGCTTTGGCGGAATCTGTACAATCCAATGCGAAAGCGGAAAAGAATTTCTTCTTTATTGATGAAGGTTTCGGAACGCAAGATGTAGAGTCGGTCAACATTGTTTTTGAAACTTTAATGAATCTCCAAAAAGAAAACCGAATTGTCGGTATTATTTCCCACGTCGAAGAATTAAAAGAACGTATCCCGATGTCTTTAAGCATCGAGAAAGACGAGGAACGAGGAAGTCTCATTCAAGTTAATTCATAAAAAAAGTCACTCCAAAAAGGAGTGACTTTATATTTTCAATATACTTGATTAGTGCGCTTCGTTTCCGTCAACACCGTGAGCATGACCGTGAGAAAGCTCCTCTTCAGTTGCAGGTCTTGTGTTAAAGATCTCAACATCAAAGCTCAAAGTTTTCCCAGCCATTGGGTGGTTAAGGTCAGCAACAACCGTTTCTGGAGTCACCTCAACAACGATCGCGTTAAAGTTATTACCTTGGTTGTCAGATAACGGCAACATCGCACCAACTGGCGGAATTCCACTCTCTTGGAACATATCGATTGGCAATTGCGCCACAGCATCATCTTGTCTCTCGCCATAAGCCTCAGCTGGAGAAATTGTGAACGATTTTTTGTCACCACCAGTAAGACCTTTAATTTCTTCCTCGAATTTTGGAATCATCATCCCAACACCGTATAAAAATGTTAATGGATTTTCAGACGTTGTATTTTCTACAAAAAGTTTTTCACCGTTAGCTTCGATCGTGTTCAGCGTGTAGCCTAAAGATACTACGTGATTGTTGTCTATTGTCATTTGTTTTGATATTTAAGGATTTCTCCTCGTTGTAATTATTTCAAATTTTATGTTTACAAAGATAATCTTTTGAAATTATTATCTTTAATAAACTTTCATTTTGGGCAATCCCCTCGCTAAGGCATTTCCCACAGCTCGGGTCGGGCTATCCGCTTGTAGTCCTCAGTCGGCTCTCGCTTCGCTCGCGCCTCCTTGCGGGCTACCGCTTCTATCCCTATTGCGAATTAACGCTGTACTTATTTGTTTAATGAATAAAGTTTCAAGTTCAAGGTTTCAAGTTCAAGGTTTCAAGTTCAAGGTTTGAAGTTTCAAGTCTAGAATCTTGGTTCTCGGCTCTTGAACCTTGACTCTTTTAAACTAAAACTTTCTAGCCTTCGCTAACATCGGAATCGAGATTAATCCCATCACCAACATAATGCAAATCTGCAACGGCAACGAAATAAAAGAATAAATTAATCCAACTTCACCACCAAGATTACCATCTTTCCCCATCGAGATGAATAAGGCCATAAAACCAAACTTCATCGCCAAATTAAATGCGCCAATTCCGCCAGAAGCTGGGATAATCATGCCCAAAGTCCCAACCACCAAAATGAAAAAGCCATCAGCAAATCCAAAATCAGATGTTTCGGGAAGAGAAAAACAAACCAGATAAGCCGCAAAATAATAGCAAATCCAGATTAGAACTGTATAAAGAATAAATTTTGCCTTTTGTTTCATTCGGAAGATTGACATCAATCCGTCTAGGATTCCATCAATAAAACCAACTATTTTTCCAAGAACTGGTACATTAGCTAGTCTTTTTCTTATTGCAAAGAAGATGATACCGCAAACAGCTAAGGCTCCAAAAATTAAAGCAATTTTGTTGGGGTTAATGTTAACACCAGATTGTTTATAAAATGATAAAATCGCATCGTATTTAAAAATCAAAGTCAAGCCTAAAAAAGCCAACATACAAACCAAATCGACAACTCGCTCTAGTATAATCGTCCCGAAAGATTGGTCAACAGGCACTTTTTCGACGCCATATAAAGCTGTTGCACGCGCCACTTCGCCACTTCTTGGGATGGTCAAATTCATCAAATAACCAAACGAAATAGACCACAACGAATTGCTATTCGATATCGAATGTCCCATTGGTTCCAACAAAAGATTCCAGCGCACCGCACGAAACCAATAAGCGCCCAAACCAAAACAGGCTGCAAAAGCTACCCAAAGATAATTGGCTTTCGACAAAGAAGCTTTTATCACTTCAAAGTCCAAACCCTTCAAAGCAAGCCACAAAAAAAAGCCTGCAAAAGCAAGCGATACAGCAATGGTGATTGCCGTTTTTATAGGATTATTTTTTTTAGCTTCAGCCATTCATTAGGTTAAAAGGTTAGTATCTTCGTTCGGGAAAACGATTTTTGGTTGGAAGGTTTTAGCTTCCTCAGGCGACATCTGCGCATACGCGATAATGATAACGGTATCTCCTTTGTGCACTTTTCTTGCCGCTGGACCATTAAGACAGATTTCTCCAGAACCACGAGTTCCTTTAATAACGTAAGTGTCAAAACGTTCGCCATTATTAACATTAACAATATAGACACGTTCGCCAACGATAAGGCCAGCTGCGTCGATAAGATCTTCGTCTATGGTAATGCTCCCGATGTAGTTAAGGTCGGACTCTGTGACTTTAACTCTGTGTATTTTGGATTTGAATACTTCTATTAACATGTTGCAAATTTACTATAAATAAGTATTTTTCAATAAAAACTAAGCTTAAATTATTTATATTAGTACAATTAACTTAACAAAAGTTTAATATCAAAATTCAAGAATCAACAATTTGCAATTGTAAAAGATAAATATTGCTAATATCCTTATACAATGGCAATAACAACATTACAACATTTAAAGAAAGCCCTTAATTTGGCAAATAATAAAATTATGAATTTTATATCATAATAAAAAAAATACTAGGTTTTTCTCTAAAAAACACAAAAAGACTTGTATGAAATGAAAAATGTTCTATATTTGCTATAACAACATAACTTTAATTAAATACAATTATGAACAAATCTGAATTAATCGATGCAATCGCAAAGGATGCAGAAATCACAAAAGTAGCTGCTAAGAAAGCACTAGAATCTTTCATCAGCAACGTTACAACCACTTTAAAAAAGAAAGAAGGTAAAGTTTCTTTAGTAGGATTCGGGACTTTCTCAGTATCTGAAAGAGCTGCTAGACAAGGTATCAACCCTGCAACTAAAAAACCAATCAAAATTGCTGCTAAGAAAGTTGCAAAGTTCAAAGCTGGTGCTGATCTAGCGACTGCTGTAGCTGGCGCTAAAAAGAAGTAATTCTTGATTCTTATACAGAATAAATCAAGGCTTCCCAGTGGGAAGCCTTGATTGTTTTATTTTGTTAGATAATTTAGTCTTGTCGGTATTTAATAATTCTAGCTGGATTGCCAACTACTACAGCATTATCAGGAATATCCTTTATCACCACACTTCCTGCACCGATCATACAGTTTTTCCCAATTTTTACACCTTGTATAACACAAGCTCCTATGCCTATTTGCGTTAACTCTCCCACTTCAACATTGCCTGCTAATGAAGCATTTGGAGAAATATGAACAAAATCTTCTAATATACAATCGTGATCTACCGCGGCATTCGTATTAATAATACAATGCTTTCCAATTTTGGAACAAGAATTAATACTTACCCCAGCCATCACAACGCTTCCAGCGCCAAGCTCCGCTCTTTTTGAAATCTGCGCGCTTGGATGAATTAATGTTTTAAAAACATAGTCCGATAGTTTATTTGCAATACTTTTTCTTGTTAGATTATTTCCAAGAGATACTGTTAGTTCAACATTTATAGGTACATGATGAATTATTGGGTAGCTCAATAAATTAAGTTTTGTTTGATCACCATCAATAAAGGCTTCAACAGGAATCTTCAATGCTTCTGCTATTTCTAAAACAACTTTACCGTGACCGCTAGCTCCGTACAAATATAAACTCATTTGCTATTAGTTTTTTCCGTTAAACGGTTCGATACTTACTTGACCTTCCTGTGAGATTCCTTCTCGTATCAAAACTTTTTTTATGGTTAGAAAAAAAATTTTACAGTCTAACAAGAAGTTAAGATTATCTACATATTCCACATCAAGCTCTAGCTTTTTGGTCCATGATATGGCATTACGACCATTGACCTGTGCCCAGCCCGTTATACCAGGTTTTATCTCGTGGCGACGTTTTTGTGTTTGGCTATACATCTCCAGATATTCGGGAAGAAGAGGTCTTGGACCAATGACACTCATATCAGCTTTGATAACATTAATCAGTTGGGGAATCTCATCCAAAGAGGTTTTTCGTACAATAGCACCTATTTTTGTTAAACGTTTTTTATCGGGTAGAAGTTGTCCATTGGCGTCCGTTTTATCATTCATGGTTTTGAATTTGATGATTTTGAAAATCTTCTCATTCTTGCCCGGACGTTTTTGAAAAAAGAAAGGCTTGCCCTGGTTGGCAAAATATAACCCAATTGTCACCAATAAAAATATTGGCAACAGTAGAATGAAGCCAATACTCGCTAAGACGAGGTCTAAAATTCTTTTTAGGAAATTCTTGTACAACTTTTTTTTATGTTTAGTTTCTAGTTTTTGTTTTAGTCAAAACGCCGGATTTTTAATTCCGAATTTATAATTCATAATTCCTAACTTTTAACTCCGAGTAAAGATTTATATTCTGTTAAAAGTGCATCCCAAACGCCTTGCTGTTGATAGCGATCAACAATCATAGGACGGGCATTTGTTTTTAAACTATTTAATAAAACTTGATCATTTAGCAGTTTTTGCATGGCTTCTGCTAAGACTTTTTTATTTTTAACAGGAATAATTAATCCGTTTTTATATTCAATAATAATTTCGTTACAACCATTAATATTGCTAACTATAGAAGCCAAACCCATGGCACCTGCCTGCATCACAACATTCGGGAAACCTTCTCTATAACTCGGAAAAGTTAAAATATCAGCTATCGCCAAATACGGTCGCACATCCGTTTGCCAGCCGACATTAATGATGTTAGAATTGGACTTTATTTTTTCCAAAGTTGAGGTTTGCAAAGGATCAAGCTCATCCTCAAATGTGCCCACTAATATTAGTTTTGTTGCTGTGTTATTTTTACCAATCTCATCAAAAGCTTCAATGAGTTCATTAAGACCTTTATCACCCACTAATCGTCCTACAAAAATAAAAACTTTGTCATCATCTTCAATTTTAAGGCTCTTTTTTAAGACCAATAAATCATTTTGATCAAGATTATCTTTATCAAAATAAGTCGTATCGATGCCATTAGAAGATCCATTAGCAATAACTTTCAACTTCGAGCTTGTTGTTAATTTATTTTCTAAAATAAAATCGGATAGACCTTTTGAGTTAGGATAGACATGCGTTGCAGCAGTATAGGTCAACTGCTCAACCAACATCAAAATCTTACGCTTTAGACCTTGCGCTTCCATCAGTGGCAGTCCCGCTACAGTGTGTAAACGATGAGGAACGCCTGCCAACTTTGCAGCCAACATGCTGACCAGTCCCGCCTTAGGTGTATGAGAATGGATTACATCAGGTCGCTCTGATTTTAGAAATCGGTACATTTTCCATAAAGCCTTAAGGTCCTGTACAGGTGTAATCTGACGTGTCATTTCGACAGGATAACTTTTAACGCCAAGCTTCTTACCGACCTCAACTAATGCTGACGCATCTGCTGACACCGCTGTTAGGTCGAAGTGCTGATCCATGAAGCTAAGTTGCTTACCCAGTAGCTTTTCTAAAGAAATAGGGACCGTTGTTACCCTTATAAGTTTTGGCTTTGACATGCTTTATAAAAACGGCTTAAAGGTATTAATTTTTGCACGATAAATAGAAAAAAGGATTCAGAAAAATAAATCTAGTATGCACCTTTTGAAGCTTTAAGTTTTGGTATAGGAAAGCTTGGGATTATTACTACTTGTACAACTAAAGACTTAAAAATCTGAATCCTTTACAGAAATCTAATGATTAAAGCAGTTGAACCTCACCAACATATACAGAGTTGGCTACCTCTGATGTATCTGCTGCTCTAAAACATATCCATACATGAACTTTTTGTCCTTGTAAATAAACCGGCACTTGAATAGAGACCGTAGTATCTATTCTTTTTGCCATGTTTTCCATAAAAATGGGCGTAATGGCATTATCCTGAAGGAACAAGACCTGTAGGTCGTCATTCTCTCTACTACTTCCTGCAGGTGCATTGTTATACCACTCTATTTCGAAACTACCCGCTGTAGTAGCGGACAAGTCAGTTGGAAGAGGTTGAAGAAGCGCACCTTTAGCAAAAGCTATTTCGGGATAAGAAGGTGTAATAGTCATATCAGTATAATTGACTTTGAAAGCCAGCAACAGATTATTCATTGCTAAGTTATAGCATGAGCGCAAACCTACTCTATACCCAAAGTGTTTGCAAGCAAATGCTGAATAGCCACCAATAAAGTCCAAACATTTTTTCATTCTTTGCTGAATGAGAGATTGTTTGTCCGATGGTTGATTCGTACGTCTACGAGGACGCATTCTGATCACTTCTGTACCTAAAACATTAGCTACAACTAAACGGCCTGTACGTCCGTTGGACCCTGATAATAGAGAGTCATTCAATTTTCCCATAATAAAAAGATTTAATGGTTATTGTAGTCCCAAAGTTATTTGCGTTGCGCTACATAATCAATAAAGTTGCCTAACATTGCCATAGTGTGCCAAGTTATGCCATACTGAGATGATACAGATGAATAGCAGATATTAATACAAGATGCATGTTCGATGTTTGTTCGTCCTTTCTTCGATGTTTGTTCGATTGATATTACGTCTAATTGCGGTGAATTTCGTTACAAGAATTTCAATAAAAAAAACATAAAAAGCTTTTGGAAATACTATAAAAATCACTAGCTTTATAAGACTAATAACCAATTCCACATTTCCCATGAAACCTAAACTATATTTTAGCGAGGGACAATATATGTCTTGGAACCAAATAGCAGAAGACATGATTACGAATTCCCTTAAAAATAATGATTGTATACAAAAGGATATGCTATTATCCGAAATAGAAGTATGTCAAATTTTACAAATCAGCCCTAGGACACTACGTAAATATCGACATGAGCATTTTTTCCGATACATTAAATTACATGGTAGGATTTATTTTTTGAAGGTCATGTTTTATCTTGATCTTTTAAAACTGAATGATGAAAGCTTAGACTACTAAAATTATGTATCATCAACACTGTTGCTTGATATGGCAAAATTCTTAAGCCTCATCAGAAGCGTTTATTTATTAAGAATCATCATGTCATAAACTTTCCGATAGACTGAAGTAGGATAAATGACAACAGCCACATAAAGCATGTCTCATCTCAGAGAGATATGTATAAATTTTTATTGTACTAATTTGTCATGTAAAAGAAATCTGAAAGTAATCATATAAAATATTATCTTAGTTCTTCAAAACAAACAATATGAAAAAACTTATCTTCGCAATATGTGCCGCTCTGCTACTTCAATCTTGTGTGGTTTCAACTGCTGCAAAAGCTGTAAAAGGTGTAGCTAAATTGGGTTACAAAACCGTAAAAGGAACTGTAAACGCAGCCAGCTGGTCAGTTAGCAAAGCGACAGGCAAAATAGATGAGGATCGTGTAGATGGCACCTGGAAGGTTGTTGGCGTGTACAAAGGCTCTTATGAACAGTTTCAGCAAGATCAAAACCGAGAAAGCACTTTCGAAAGCGAATGTGGCGATGCTTACGACCAAATTGTTTTTAAATCTAATAAATCCAAATTCAAACCTGTGCATTGTAGCGGACAAGATGAGGATTGGATAACATATGATTTCGAATTCGGAAAAAATCCTATCACAAAGGAGAAAGAAAACTACATCGAATATAACTCTAACAACTACATTTCGGTGATTGATGTTAACAACAAAACGATGGTTTTAGAAGGTAACTTAATGCCAAAATTATCTTTCTCTGGTGCGCGATTGTATCTTTTGGAGAAGGTGAAATAGTTATTTGACACTACGACTTCGCTTAGCGACCGCACATATGTCATCCTAAAGATATATGAGTCGAGCCGAAGTTCTGTATAGGTTTACAGGAGTCTCTCAATACCAAAATCAATTAATAGACGATCTAAATAGTTTAAAAAAAAATACACCCCTTTTTAGATAAAAAATAAGGTCACTTTAAAGCAAATGTTTTATATTATTCTTTACAATTCTATATTTACCGCTTTTTTCAACAGGAATATCTTGCACAATTTGCAAATCAATAGCCATTTGCGACCCTACCCGAGCACGCCAATTTGACATAAACACTTCTTCAACTTTAGGAGTAAAGCTATGATCAACTACTATCAAAATACTTATTGCATTTAGCTCATCTTGAACTGCTTGAAATCTCAATATACCTTTTGTATCTTTAAGCGTGTTAGATACATTGCCGAGGTTAATTTTTCCAGTTTCTGGTGAATAGATATAGTCATCAATACGCCCTAAAATCTGTTTAACCATAGGGTTGTTATTACCGCAACCGCAAATTTTATCTTGATTATCTAGTATGATAGAATCTCCAATATCATAGCGTATCAACGGAGTGCCTTCCGTTGTAAAACTTGTAACAACTAGCTTCCCTTCATTTGATGGTTGGTTATTATCATCCAAAACCTCGAAAACCCCACTTTGTAATTCCAAATGTAAACTTCCTTCTTGACATTCAAAAATGAAAGGTGCGCCTTCTGAAGATGCATATTGGTTGAGCATTTTCGTTTTGAAAAATCCTTCAATATTCAGTCTCATTTCCTCGGTAATGCTTTCGGCAGTAGGGAAAATAGCTTTAACAGTCTTTGCAGGAAAAGTATAACCATGATTAATACCATACTTCGCTATTTCTAGAATTGTTGAAGGAAAGCCAACCATATACTCTGGTTGATACTTAATGAGATCTTCAACATAAAACTTTAAATAACTTTCTTTAATATGAAACGTTGAATAATAACGTACTTTATGTAATAAATCCGTCTTCCAAAATCTATTTTTTGAGATATCGGTAGAGGTTAGCAAGTCCTTACCAGAAAACCAAGCCGTTTTCCTACCAAGCTTATAACCAAATCTTCCGCGAAAATCGTCTAACATCGCAAAGCGTTCTTGCATACTATCAGCGGTAAACAATACTTCTAAAGATTTCCCCGTAGTGCCACCTGTTTTAGAAACTATAGCATCTTTTTTAGAAATAGTCACGACCTCCTCTATACTTTGTCGAAGATGTTCTTTTTTTAAAATCGGGAGCTGGCTAATGTCTGCCAATTCAACAAGCTCATAATTCTTATAGAACCTACTACTGTTTTTTGAAAAAGATAAAAATGTAGCAAAGCGTTCTTTCTGAATAGCTTCTAAGTCTTCTCTTGACAGTGTTCTATTGGCTTTAAACTTATTAAGATAATATTGATACTTGCCACCATAGCGTTCTTTATAAGCCAATATATTAAAGAGGCTTATTAATAATCCTTGCAAAACATCAGGTAGTATTTTATAAATTTTATCTTTCATTATTTTTCTAATTCTGTTGATAAAACGTCAGTCATTATTTCGCGATGCGCTTCACATCTTAGCAAATTAAGCAATAGCACTTGGTGCTCTTTGGAATGAAGGAAAGCTTTTGGAATAAAATTCCTTTTTATCAATTCCCTTATATATTTATTCTGAATAAGTAAATTTGATTTGTAATTTACTTTTTCTTTTTCTACATAGTTACGCCATTCTTTTAACAATAATTCCTCATTATTAATTATTACATTAAGATCATTAAGTTTTCCGTGAAACGCTTCAGACTCTTCATCATTCAACAGACGAATTGTAGGATCTTCTTCTCGTCCTTGCTTATAGGCTATAATCTCGAAATCCAACTTCTCAGCAGACAAATCAAAAATAACTGCATAAGCTTCGGTCCACATTCCTTTTTGATACTTTTTCTTATAATCAAAAATAAAATTCCCTAAACTGTAAAAAATTGGTTTTTCTTGATAATATTCAAAACCACTATAACAATGAGGATGGTGCGCTACCACAGCATCAGCACCACAGTCAATAAAAAAACGATAGCGCTGCTTGGTTTTTGGACTCGGTAACTGATAATGTTCTCGACCACCATGTACTATGACCAATAAATAATCACATTTTTCTTTTGCATCTTTAATGTCATAAGAATTTTGGATAGGATCTAGTGGGTTAGCTCCAGGAGATTCGCCGTAAGTATTACCAAATTCGTTCTCAGCTACATTATAGAATCCAATTTTAAGATCTCCATGCTTAATAAAAAATGCTTTTTTAGCCTCATCAAGATTTTTTCCTGCTCCCACTGTAGCGATATTATTCTGATGACATAATTTTATACTGTCCATTACCCCATTACCGCCATAATCTAATATATGGTTATTGGCAAGTGTAACGAGGTTAAATCCTCCTTTTTTAAGAAGTTTTATAGAATCAGGCGTTGACTTAATAGCAGCGCCAGACTTTATGATAGCTTTGTCGCTTGTTGTCAGAGGGCATTCAAGATTTGTGACAGCATAGTCTACATCTTGAAGAATTGGTAACATATCGTTATAAACATCCTCCATTCTATCTTCTTCAATAAAGGACTGAATTCTATTAATGGGGCAAAAGTCGCCTGATATAAAGATTTTCATAGTTATGTAAGCTTCCTAATATTATCTGTTAAGAGATATTTTATACAAATTTAAATATTTATCGACCATAATCTGAATATCAAACTTTTGCACATGCGCAAGTCCTTTTGAGATGAGGTTATTTCTATAATAAGAATCTGTCTTTATCTTCGTAATTTTTGAAGCTAAGCTATACTCATCGCCTGCCTCAAACAAAAATCCAGAATCAGGTACGATGTCATTGACACCTTCAACATCTGAACCTATGAATGGTTTTCCCGAAGCTAAGGACTCTAATGCTACCCCTGACAATCCTTCTTTTCTAGTTGATAAAACATTTAGATCAACTAAACTCATCAATTTATAAACATCCTGGCGCAGGCCAAGAAAAAAGCATCTGTTTTCAATTTTTAACTTTATTGCCTCATTTATAATATTGTCACAATTAGGCCCTTCTCCTGCGAAATATAGACAGACATCATCGTCCAGTAGCGCTAGGGCTTTTAATAAAGTCAATTGGTCTTTAGCAATAAAATCAAATCGTCCCACCATCAAAATATTAAATTTTGACTTGTCAATGTACTCATAATCTCCATCATCAAAGATCTGTTGCTGAGCACGAATTTCTGACAAATTCACACCGTTGTTAATTGTCACTATATTAGGATGCTGTAGCCAATTTTTGAAGACTACATTAACCATTTCTGTAATAGCAATAATAGATTTGTAACGACTATATATATAGCGTTCAAGTCCTTTTAAATATGCTCTTCTGTTACGCGAATTATAAACCGAATGTTCAGTTTTTATAAAAATTGTTTTTTTTGGCACAAAAAAGCTAGCGATTGCCAACCAGTATTGTGTTGGGAAGAGATGTGCATGTACGACATCGTATTTCTCCCTCCTTATTAATCTAATAATTTCAGGAATTTGAATGATATCAAAAACATTTCTTTTCAGATTAATTATAGGAATATTGGCTTTTCTTATTGCGTGTTCAAATTTATCAACATTTTTTTCTGAACTGGAAAGAAGGAGACTGACCTCATGTCCTTTTTCTTTCATAAGAGGTAAAATATCTGAAAGCAACTTTTCTGCACCACCAGATCCCAGGTTATTAATGTAATGTAAAATTTTCATCGTTTTATAAGCAGATATAAGTATAATAAAAAACCGAAGGGTAGCAGAAAAAAGCTTAATACCTTATATTGGTTATCTCGAAATGTTACATTAATATCCTTAGTGATGAATAACAACGCACCAAGATGTACACAATATTTTATAATTTCTTTTTTTGATTTTGTATAATTTAATTTTAGCTTTCGAGCGTATGCAAAACCTTTTGGAGACTGAAAGTATTGTTTAAAAATAGTATTACTCGATCCTCCCTCTTGATATTCAACTATACATATCACTTCGTTGAAAAAGGCGAAAGGAAGCTTTTCCCCCATTATCATATATAAAATCCCCAAAGGAACTAACTTTTCATTTTTATACTCTGGATATTTAGGAAAATCTTTAAGAAGAGCCGTTCTCAAAATAAACTTTTTATCGCCGTATGCATTATACTTATCATAAACATCGAAATACGATCCAAACTCTACGTTTTCCGGTAACTTTCTGCCAATTAGTCTTCCGCTAATATCTGCATCTAATCCTATAATACCCGATACATTGTTTTTATCAATTATAGTATTCCATTTACAAATAATCTTTTCGACTGCATCACCTGGCATGTAATCATCGGAATCTATACATACGTTAAGCTCTGTATTAATTAAAGAATATGCTAGGTTATGTCCAGTGTGCATACCTCCATTTTCTTTATAGTAATATTGGATTTCAAAATCAGCTTCGTTACGCCATATTTCAACTATAGATTTTGTATTATCCTTTGATCCATCATCAATAATCATCCAAACAAAATCTTTACAACTTTGATAACAAAGACTTTCATACAACTTAGGAAGCAGATGTGCCCTATTATACGACGGGGTAAAAACAGTAATACTTTTCATTGAATTACAAAATAACATTCATAAAATAGGTAAACATAAAATACAAAAATATAATAACTCCAAAAATCTTATACTGATTATCCCAAATCTTATAACGAAACATTGGGTAAGCAATAACGGCGGGCATCAAAAACCAGGATAGATAGGCGAAGCGATTGCTAAAAGCCGCCGTAATCACCAGAATCCAAAAGGCATTTGCTATACAGTATGTCCCAAAAAGATGGATATAAAATTTATCTGTAATTTTCTTTTTAAAAATAAAGTACCAACCCGCAACTACCGCAGAGGCGCTGTATAATAAAAAGTCCCAACGGAATCCTGTCTGAGAAAACTGATCATTATAATCTTCTGAACCTCCAGTTAAATAACCCTGTGTCCGATCTTCTGCAAAACCGAGATTAGCAAAAAAAGTTGACCAAGCGGATCCTCCTGCTACGGATAAAGGAATTGCTAGCAACCAAATTACCAAATACGCTTTCGGGTTTTTATATAAACCTGACACAATAAAAGCTGCTATTGGAATAACTAATGAAGCATGCATGAAATACGACACGCCAAATAAAGCATACATCAACCACTTGCGTTGGTAAAACACCAAAGCTAGTAAGAACATGGATGTACCCAAGCCATTTCTCACCCCATTAACCCCATAAGCCCAAAACGAAAAGGATACCATAAACATAAACATGGCAAAAAACCAGTAGTTTCCAAAATATTTCTTTGAAAACAAATAACATGGTACCATATATAGGACAGAACATAATTGCAAAAAACCATGGATACTCATGATTTTGCTACAATATAACATCATATAATTGAACAGATAATCTTTTTCGATCTTAAAGCTTTCACCAGACAGCATAATCTTATAAGCCTTATTATAATTCACTGTATCACCAAAACGGTAATTAATCTGACGTTGCCCCATATACAGAATCATAAAAACAGTAAGAGAGACCCCTAATATTTGAAAAAATTGAAGACTTTGCTGGTCTCTAACATCATAAACCCACGAGTTAGCTATTATTATCAGGAGTACCAATAATAGAATATTATATTGTATCGCGATGTAAAATTCTACTGGGATCCAATCAAACATTTGGCAAATTTAATAAAGTTTGCCATTGTTTCATGACTTTGGATGTTGTAAAGCGAAGATAATTGTCTTTGGCTAATTTCTGAATACGTTGCCGCTCGTCAGGATTACGCATCATGGTTTTTAGTTCTGTAGCTAATGCTTCAACATCTTTATGTTTAGCCAAAATACCATCTTCGCCATTATCGATTATATGACGAGGTCCGTTGGGACAGTCGTAACTCACAATGGGTAAGCCGATCGATAAAGCTTCCAATAAAACCATGGGAAAACATTCGGTTTCGGAGGTCATGGCGTAGATACTATATTGTGACATTTGCTCCAACATATTTTCTGTACTTCCTTTGAAATGGATCACATTTTGTAAACCAGCTTCTTCTAGTTGCTCTTCTAGTTTCGTTTGTGTTCTTAAATAATCTTCGCCATAGATGTCCAACTGCCAATCGGGAAATTCTTGATACACAAATCCCCAAGCTTTTATTAAATCAGCAAAATTTTTAACTGGTGAAATGCGCCCAGCAGCCACCACTTTTTTTGCCGATGTATCCGCCAATAAATTAGATATTTTAACCGGATTTGGGATTACTACCGCATTATTGGTTTTCACATAGCTGGCTTCATCAGGATTAAGAACTACGATTGCGTTATATTTTTTTTCGATCCAATCATTAAACTTAAATCTTATTTTTTTTAAGACACTAGCATCTTCTCGTTGTTTAGCTTCATAGAATCTTGAACTGTGACGTTCTTTAATCAATTTCGATTTTTGTTTTATAAAAGGCAACCAATAATGATCAAAATTAAAATTAGGCGAAATAATAATATCGGGTTGCAAATCCTTGAATAGTTGCTTTTGTTTTTTATAATGCACCCAAGCTTTTTTTAAATTTTCAAATGAAAAATAAGACTTGCTTCTATCGTAGTTAACACCAAAATCTACTAATCGAACTCGCTCATCTAATGTATATCGCGGAGGTAAATTCTGTTGCTCGGTAGTTACAATAAAAACCTCAACATCAGATAAATTTGCCCAATAATTGACTTTGGTAGCCATCACTTTCTCAATGCCACCATGCATGTGGATTTGGTCTGTATTAATTAGAACTTTCATATCTTATTCCTTGAATCATTAGAGCTATGTATAATTGCAAAATTTTCTTTTAGTTTTATAAATCTTTTTTCAAAAACCTCATAGCTAATGACAGCAATTCCTATTGTAGCAAACACCACCACGCCAAAAATAACAACTAGCTTTGCTAGTTCATTTTCTATGCTTGCAAATAAATTCATCTTTGCAAATAAAAATAATAATAAAGGATGATAAATATAGATACCATAAGAGTATTTACCTAATAAATTACTTAGTTTAAATTCTAAGTTGATAATTTTGGTACTTGCAGAAATTTGTCCAACTATTATAATTCCAGTAGCCAAAGTCATAAACTCTAGAGAAACAATAGAGTTTACGATTTCAAAGTTAATAAAATGTATGACTACTATTATCCAAGCGAATAATTGCACAAAGAGGTTTTCAATACACAATCGTAAATAAGGTTTATAAATTACTATTATTGCGCATATCGCTCCAAAAATCATGCAGTCAAATCTATTAACTGTAAAAAAAACTGTAAAAAGACGAAACGGAAAAAACATCCACAAAAGCAATCTAATTACCACCGAAATGAAGAATATGACGAGTAAATACTTAAAAAATGTATCGATGTTTAATTTTTTGAATAAATGTGGCCAAAAAAGATAAAATTGTTCCTCGACTGCTATTGACCACAAATGATCACATGCAGGTAATGCTTTTTCAATTATAAAAGGAATATTAGCCAAAATGAAAACATAAAACCCTAAAATACCAACGCTAGGTATTTGATCCGAAAATAATATTATGCTAGCAATGCTTATACCTAAATAGAAATAATAAAGTGGCCAAATTCTTAAAATTCTCCTTTTGTAGAATTTCTTTATATCGACCTGATTAGTCTTTTCTTTTTCTTTAAACAATAAAAAAGTAATAAGAAAACCACTCAAAACAAAAAACATAGTAACGCCCTGCTCACCAAGATTCCATCCTCTAGCATTTGAATTTTTAAATCCAAATAAAGAGTAATTATTTACACCAAAGTGTTTTAAGGACAAATTAATATGACTAAACAAAACACCAATAGCAGCAATCGCTCTGATACCATTTAATCCTTTTAGATATACAACAGGCTCCTTAATCATTGTTAATAGTTTTTAAAAACAATTCATTCCATTGTTTTACAATTCTTTCCGGCAAATATTTTTGAACATTTTCCTTTGCTCGTATTCCCATTTTTTTTCGAAGCTCTTCATCAGAAATTAAAGCCATTATTTTTTCTGCAAGCTCCGTGGTATTATCTTTTGCGACTAAGAAACCGTCAACGCTATCGCTAATAATGTCAGATGGACCATAATCACAATCAAAAGACACGCAAGGGACACCACAAGCCATAGCTTCTGTGAGTACCATTCCAAAACCTTCGAAACGAGAAGACATTACATAAATAGAACTTTGAAGGTATTTTTGTTCAATATCTTTAGCTGGGGGAAAGAAAAAAACATTGTTTTCTAGTTCATTAGTATTTAAATAGTTGAGATTTTCTTTACCATATAAATGTAACTGCCAATCAGAAAACTGTTCATGTACGATTTGCCAAGCTTTTATTAACAAATCTTGGCCTTTTTGGTAAGAAATTTTTCCTACACAAATAATAATTTTATCGTCAAGATTTGAAGACTCATCCGGAAAAAAAGATAAAGGGTTGGAGATAACATCGATGTTCATTAGACTTGTCCATTCTTTTTTATTTCCATCCGTTAATACAATAAAGCGGTCATATTTTTTTGCTAAATGTGACATTAACAACCACTTACCTTTCGTCATAATCTTTTTTATAGATCCATCTTTATCATTGGCTTCAATTAATTTAGAAACGTGTCGCTCGTAAATCCATTTGGCATTTGTTTTAATGATGGTTGGTAAGAAAAAACCTTTGAGACCATCATCACAAACCAAAATAATATCTGGATTAATTTTAGTTACTACATTCTGAATCCCTGTTTTATACTTAAAAAAATAAGAAATTGGATTGCCTCCAACATCAATAGAATGAAATTGAATCTTTTCACTAAAAGAATAAAAGCGATTTTGGTCACTATGATTTAATACCAAGATATGAACTTCATAACCTAACTCATCAGCAAGATAAGACGCTTTAATAGAAAGCACCCGCTCGAGTCCGCCAGAGCCGTTAATCCCGTTGGTGATGTAAACTAACTTCATATTAACTTTAATAAAGGTTTACTAATCAAATTGATAAAATACGAAGATACGATACAGACTGTTAATAAAATTATAAATATGAAAGGAACGTAATGAAAACTATAAACAAAATCGGAGAAAAAAATCAGATAAAAGAACATGTGGACTAGCCAAATATTAGTAGCGTGCGGTTCAAAAAATCTTAAAGCTTTTGACAAAAACACTGGCATATCTAGTTGCAGATATAAAAAAATAAAAGCAAGTCCTAAGAAAGAAGCTATTATAAAGCTAGGAACAAGAGCATGAATAACAACCAGACCTGAGATGAGAACAATAACAAAAATATTTTTGCCAGGTAGGCTTTTGAAAACTTGACTTGTACGGTTATGCCATTGATATTCTAAAGCAAAAGCACCCATCATAAACTGAAACAAAGTACAAAAATATAATGCGAGCTGTCGATGTCCCCAATTAAGCAAAGCCGAATCAAAAAGATCATTTTTATATACTCTAAAATAAAAAGCACCGAAATACAATACCAGTAAAACTATAAAGTAGGTGTATGGATTTACCCTATCAAAAAGCTGAAACCAAAATTTTGAAGTAAGTATAAAAAATACGTAAGTCGTAAAAAACCACCAAGCGCCATTATAAGACATTTGTAATCCTGATAAGTTACCAATTATCTTCCAAAAACTACCAGGATATACTGTTGGATTAAGCAGTAATCCCAAAATAACTGGAAACAACAATATAATAATCCACAAAATGAGATATAGTTTTTTAAGTCTCAGTTTGTTAGATGATTTATACTGGTCTGGTCCACTTTTGTACTTAAAATACAAACCATAACCACTTACGAATGCAAAGATTGGGACGCAAGCATCACAAAACAAAGACAAATAATAAGACAGAGGCTGCGATCCAATAAAAATGAGGGGGCGGAACAAGCCATCGGGGTTACGATTAAATAAATGCAAAAATAGCATCATAAGAATCGCAATGCTTTTTAGTTGGTTAGATTGTGTGATGGAGATTTGTGCCTTTTTGGACATATATTAATGCTTTCTTTTCGTGGGGTTAAAGTACTGCTTTTTAATATAAATGAGTATATAATATTTAATGAAATATAAAGATTCTATTACATTTTTAGAATTATAATAAGCAGTCATTTTTTTTCTTAAATCCTTAAGTTCATAATCATAAGACTCTTGCCAGGCAAGATCGACTTTTGATTCGAGCACCAGAGACTTAATTTTGCGTAAGGCGTTAAGAGTCTTGCGTGGCGAACGATTAGAGATTCTATCGTCCGAATGCTCATACATGATATAGGACTCTGTGTTGAGGCATAGGACTTTCAGATTATTCATCAAGGCTTTAATCATAAAATAACGATCCTGAAAACGTTCTATGTCATCAAAACCATTTATCTTAATAAAAGAGTCTTTCCTAATACAGAGCATTGGCGTAAAAAAATTTCCTCTTAATATGAAATTCTTCAAATCACCAACTTCAGGAAAATTTGAGGTAGCTGTAATGTAGCTTTTACTACTAGTATTATAACGTCTAAGCCCAGACAAACAAGCATCCAAATATTGATTCTCTTCGAGAATGGACACCTGTAATTGAAGTTTATTGAAAAGAAACTCATCATCATCATCCAAAAAGAAAAGATACCTTCCTTTAGCCATCGCAGCACCCTTATTGCGCGCGATACAAGCGCCACTATTCTTACTAAGGGAAATATAATGTATATCTTCAAACGACTTGACAACCGCTTCTGTTTTGCTTTGCATGTCAGAACCGGCACCGTTATCATCGACCACTATTATTTCGTAGTCTCCCACAAAGTCTTGTCTAACACAACTTTGGATAGCTCGTCTAACCAAATTCGGTCGTCGATAAGTCGTTATTATGATTGAAGCTAACATTTATTTAAACAAATTTATAATAGCTATTTTAAAATCAACAAAACTACTTACATGAAATAAAGCTAAAACAGTGTAAGCTTTATTAGTGCGTCCCAGATCTACTAAACTATTAAAATAACATTTTTTGGAAATTGGTTCCTTATTAATACTATATAGCTCTTTATAAATATGATAGTGTAATTGATCAATCTCCTGCTGAGACAAAGTGCTAAAAATACCTGCGTTGTGTGTATTGTATTGTCCCAAAACTTCATTAATATAAAAAGCATCACCTAATCTAAGCAGGTGATATACCAAATGTATATCTCGCGAATTATTGTATTGCTGTAATTGCCGATAATCCAACAAACCATTGCGAAAGACCAGGGTCAAGGTTTTTGTCTTCCAGACATAGGGAAAATCTTTCAATTTAAAAAAAAAACTGCTTCCCAGTAATTGTGGTACATCGTCCTTCAAATAGCCGCCGCTCACAAGGATACAATTTTTATACTTATTTAATACTTCAACTTGCTTGTTAAGCTTATGCGGATTAGTCCAAAAATCATCACCTTCACATAAGGCTATGTATTTTCCTTTCGCTCTTGAAAAGTTGTATTGACTATTGATTGCATGCACACCTTTTGACCATTGATTTTCCTTTTGAAATATTGGCTTTATGAGATTGGGATATCTTTTTTGATAATTTTTTATAATCTCTTGTGTACCATCAGTAGATGCGTCATCATGTATTAATATTTCAATACTCAAGTCTCCTTGCTGTGCAATAAACCCATCAAGACATCTCTCAATAAAAGACACATGATTATACGTTATGCAACAAATAGAGATGTCGATAGAATAATTATCCATAAATAAAACGCCAAGTTAGATTATGTTAGACTTTACTAAGTAGTAAGAAGAAAAATATTAATTATTACTGCAATTTAACATATTATAAAAACAGTTCAATAACAAATATGCTTTTTTTTTAAAATTTTTAGACATCAAATAAGTTTTCAATTTGTGCTAAACTTGTTTCTTTATGTTGATTGGTTAATGAAGCCAAGTTATTGACTAATTTTTCCCGTAACTTCTCATCTCGTATAAGTCGCTCAATAGCTTCTGCAATGGTTGATGCATTCATTTCTACTATCAATCCGGTTTCTCCATCTTTTAGGATCCCGTGTGCAGTAGGGAAATTGGTACAAACAATGGGTTTATTCAGAATTGATGCTTCGATAACCGTTAAGCCTAATCCTTCAAACATCGAAGTTTGCACATAAATATCACATGCCTTCATGTAAGGATAAGGATTTGGATCGGCTCCTAGTAGATAAAAGTTTGCTGTCAGATTTGAGCTCTGTATTTTCTCCTCTAAAGATGCTCTTTCATTTCCTTCACCAACAACATACCATTGTATGGGATAGTTTTTATCAACTAAAATCTTACATGCATCTACCGCTAAATCAAATGCTTTATACTCAACCAAACGTCCAACGGATACAATATTGATTTTAGTACCATCAAAATCTATTTTCAAATCTTGATTCGCTTGTTGCTCAATAATCTTAGAGTCAGAAATGTCTTTAATGACTTCGATATCCAATAGCTTTCCAACATTTTGTAAACTAGATTTTAAACTTTGTTCAGCTTGTGGAGACACCGTAATAACTTTGTCATAATCTTTGTAAAAAGGGTAATCAAAACCAATGGCATAACCTGCCTTTTGATAATCGGTATTGAGCCAAGCATATTTGATATTTGCCTGAACAAAATCATGCACAAAATATGTTGCGAAACCTTGATTATAAGCGATTGCAATGTCATATTCTTTTTCCAGTCGTAAAAAATACTTTTTAACCAAAGGCCAAAATACTTGTGCATGGTGTCTTTTGGAACCAATCTTTCGCTGCAATGCATACACGAAACGATCTTTTAAAGAAAATGTGGGAAATGCGATATCAATTTGATTAACTTCTTCTGGAACCATATCCCTAAAGAAGCCACCAGAATGAAAAGTAATGAGGTCAACTTTGTATTGCGAATAATCTAAATTCTGCAATAAAGTTACTAAACTCTTTTCCGCACCTCCTAAATGCAATGATTCTATGACAAAAACAAGGCTTCTCATGATTGGATAGCATTTAGCAAAAATTCTTTGGAACGCTTAATATGATATTGTTTGCTCATTTTTAAATCTGAAAAGTTTATAGAATCTAATCTAGCGTATTCTTCTTTAGTAGAAATCAATCGCTTTTCCAAGCTGAATAAAGCCAACAAATCGCGCATTCGTGTATTAATTTTCTCACTTCGATTAACCACAACAATTTGCTTTTCGAAAATAAGCGAGAAAGCAACCGCATGGAAAGAGTTGGTGATGGTATATTGCGAATAATAAACTAAGGATAAAAACTTCTCCGGACCTTCTAAATAGAAGTTTTTATCGGCATAATCAATATTCTGATTAACGGTGTAAATTTTACATTTCAGTTTTTTCTTCAACTCCAAAGCAATCTCTTTAATCAATGGATTAGAATCAAAATCGTAAATAAAAATAAATTGGTCTTCTATAGGTTTTACAAAAGTCTGTTGCCAAAAATCGGCGTCCAATAGAAACACAGGATCTAAAACTTGAACTGCATTTGTGATTCCTAAATTCTGTAAAATACGCAATCCCGAAGTTTCGCGTACCCCGACTTCATCAAAAGTAGCGACATTATCTCTTACAAGTGGTTGAATCTCTTCCGCCACTTCATCAATAGCAAAAGAGGCTGCATAAGCAATCTTCTTTTTGTCATTGGGCACAAAATTGAGATAGAAAGCTGGATCTTTTCCGTTCTGGAAGAAGGAATTCCAAATTTGGTCACTTCCACAAATATAGATATCAGCTTGTGGTAGATTATTTTTTAACGCCTCATTTGATTGATACAAAGTGGAATCAGTTGGGATATAAGCTTTATGAAAAGCATCAAAGTGGTCTCTACGTTGTAAAGCTTTCAGCCTTCCAGGAAGTTTAGCTAGCAAATACAGTTGTTTGACAAGCGGTAAATTAAATTTAGGATTACTGATGCCCCACAAATTAAAATGTTGCGAAAGATATGGTGGTTTATAATGAATTACTTGTGCATCATGCCCAGCATCATTTAGAAAACGCAACAACGCATACTCTTGCAAAGAAGCGCCATGATTGTAAACTTCGTGACAAGTAATGGTTTTAATTTGCATAATAATATTCCTTTAAGATCTCGCTTCTAATAAATATTCAAATGATTCCCGCAAAGTATAAGGGAATGCATTTAATAAATTTAATTGTATTTCTCTAATTATTTCCTCAGAAGGTATGCGACTGGGTTGTTGAATCTCATGTATAATCTTGAAGTTTTCATCGATGGACTTAGAAAGATTATTAACATCAATTGGTTTGTAAACGTCTATAGCTACTGATGAAAAATAATCACTAAACTTTATATCATCACCCCATAATTTCAAAGTCTGATCAGAGCACCATATTGATGGAATTCCGTATGCATGGGATACTATAATACCATGTAGAGATGTTGATAAAGTGATTTCACAAGAATTTATTTCTTCCAAAATTTTTTCAATTGGATCTAATAAATTAATAATTAATATATCATCGGATCCATACTTCTGAAAATTTTCAAAGTGAATAAAATGAGGTATTAATCCCATTTTATACTTCTTCTCTTTTTTCTTAGCTTGATAAATTAAAGGGAGAAGTATTGCAGGATCTCCAATCACATTGGGAACATGATAACCAAGTTCTCTTAATCTTTTTTGACTAAACTTACCTCGGACTGCTCTGAAATCAGCATTTGCAAAATAATTATCTGATGCAATAATACCACTACCCCACACAATCGCATTACTAGATTTAATCGTTTGCAATACAGATCCTATTGCAATTAAGACTTTCGGTCTATTAAGAAAATAAAAATACAGATTCATGAAATATTCATTAATCTTCATTTCACCATTCAATAAGGCAGCAGATATTGATTTAACAAAAAAAAATCTACTATATCCAAAATAGTGAATATTAACAAACCTCACTTTTGCATTTGAAATTTTTTCTACAATATAGGGGTTTAGTGCGTCGCCAAAATTACCATGTCCATCTTTATGTTTATACCAAAACAGGTTGATTTTATTCATAAAAATTATTTTTCCTTACTTTTAAGAAATCTATACAATTTGGATATAGCATGTTTTTTCATTGAATAAGTAAGCATTTTAATATTACAATACAGTTTAAAATTCTTAATTAAATAGTAAGCCTCATAATTGTTTAACTGACCAGACGAAATTAAATTATATGCTCTTAGTTTTTTTGACTCTTTAAATTCATTATCGAAAATATAATTACTACTTTTATTAAGGATGTCCAAACCAGTCCAATTTTGCAACTGCCTCTCTAGAAATCGAGAATCTTTTTTGAATAATACCTTGGAAATTGATGAGCTACTAGCGACACGATATACAGACATATATTGTGGAATATAATATAGTCCATTTGGAATTGAATAATATATTTGTAGTGTAGAATGCCCTCCTAGAAGTTTTTCTATAATAAGTTGAACTTCATCTGTATATTGATTTCTAAACATAATTGATTGAAAAGGAGCGGTTGAAGCATAATTCTTAATAACTTCTGCTGCTGAAATTATTTTTTCAAAACATCCCCAATATCCATACTGATCTTCTTTAACAGCATCTTCATATCTTCGATATGATGGATGAGAGCAAATATTAATTTCTAGATTCGTGTCCAATACATCTACTTGTTTTTGGAGTTTCATCGGATCTATCCAGTAATCATCACCTTCACAAAGGGCGATGTACCTGCCCGTCGCCTGTTCCAGTGCCCAGTTAAAATTAGGCATCATTCCTTTGTTGGTTTCATGGCGGGTGTATTTTATTTCAAAATTATCAGGGACTGGATGCGCTGCAAAGTACTTCTTCACCACCTGGTCCGTATTATCCGGAGAGTTGTCATTGGCAATAATGAATTCCACCGGACCATCGTATTGCTGCATCAAGACACCGTCCAGAGTATCCGTAATATACTTTTCGTGACCGTAGGTGATGGTAACTACACTTACTTTAGGATGTTCCATTTTTAAACCAAATTTTTCTTTACTACAGCAGGTATACCCGCTACCATTACATTTTCAGGAACATCTTTTGAAACGACAGCACCCGCCGCAACAACCGAGTTTTCGCCAATCTTTACACCAGGCAGAATGACTGCCCCGGTTCCTATAAAAACCCCATCGTCTATAACGCAGTTTCCCGAAATACTTACTCCCGGACATATTTCACAAAACTCCCCAATCACAACATCGTGTCCCAAAGTAGAATTCAGATTCACCATCGTTCCTCTTTTAATGTGAACATCGTTTGTTATAATGACCCCTCCGGTTATAATTACGCCCTCTTCAACTACATTCCCAAAACTGCCTATCTGCGCATTTTCACTGATGACAGATGAAAATCTACCACCAATATTTTCAAACTTTTCCGCTAGTATTTTCCTAAGTTTCGGATTTCCTATTCCAACGGTGAAACGGCCGTCAGTCTGCTTAAGAACAATTTCAGCATCCGTCAGGTTCCTGATGACAGGAAACGTATCGTACAATGTATCCGGCAGATTGGCCGTTACATCGTCATAAAAATACAGCTGGTCAGTTTCCCCCCGCTGATGGAGTATTTCCAGAACTTCTTTTGCAAATCCTTTGGCGCCTACTATAATCATGTCTTAGCTTTTAATTGTTCTGTACCCTGAGCATTAATCGGCAGATTAAATCAACCTCCTCTTCTGTTAAGTCCACATAAAGTGGCAAACATAGGACCCGTCGGGAAATATCCTCTGTAACCGCTAAATGTTGCGGGACAATATAAGGTAATGCCGTGGCGAGCGAGGGATAAAAATACCTTCGGGTAAATATTTCATGGCTCTTCAGCAGTTCCACACACCTCAGCATCAGTTCTTCCGACTCAAAGACAATCGGATAGTAGGCATAATTGTTATCGGAACCCGCGTGCCATACCGGCCTCCTTGCCTTTAGATTCCTGAGTTTATCATCATATCTTTCGGTCAGCAGTTTCCGCTGCTGGTGAATGCGGTCGATATACTTAAGATTGGCCAGACCCATGGCGGCATGAAACTCTGAGTTTTTTCCGTTCAGACCCAGTTCCGCAAAATGCTCAGGCCCGTTGAACCCGAAGTTGCGGATAAAAGCCAGCTTCTTCAGCAGGTCTGCATCTTTGGTGATTACAAGACCGCCTTCCACCGAGTGGTAGAGTTTCGTGGAATGTAGGGAACAGGTGGAAATGTCCCCGTATTCGAAAATTGATTTACCGTTCACCTCTACTCCGAAAGCATGCGCTGAATCGTAAATCACCTTCAGATTGTGCTTTTCAGCAATCGCCTCAATCTTCTCCACATCACAGGGATTGCCGTAAACATGCGTTGCTAGTATTGCCGAAGTCTTGTTGGTAATAGCGGCTTCAATCAGGTTAGCATCAATGTTCAGTGAGTCCTCATCAATATCCACAAAAACCGGCGTGCAGCCTTCCCACACAATACTGCTCGTAGTCGCTACAAAAGAAAAAGGGGTGGTAATGATCTCGCCCTTAAGATCCAGCGCTTTGATGGCCATCTGCAGTGCCACGGTACCGTTGGTGACGAAGAGTAAGTAATCAAGATTCAGATGTTCCTTAAGGCGGAGTTCCAGGTCACTGGCAAGCGGACCCATATTGGTAAGCCATTGCCGCTTCCAGATGCCATTCATCATTTCGGTATATTCTTCTTGCGGTGGTAAAAAAGGCTTTGTAACTGGTATCATTTTTTTAGAAACTCTTTAGCGTAATTAATTTCTTTAAACTTAAACAGATAAGCTAAGCTCAAATATAATGAAAAATAGGTAAGCAATATGATAATTATGGTTAGAAGATCATACATATCAATCAACAAATAATGGTAAACTAAATAAGATACAACCCCACAAAGTCCTGCTAATGCGATGCTTGGGATAAGATCTCTGCATTGATCCCACATTGAATATTTTAGGAATCTTCCAGTGTAATAAGTATTAACAAATAAAGCCAGTATAGAGCTAACCACCTGTCCCCATAACAATCCGAAAATTCCAAAGTTAATTGAAACTAAAACAATGCTTACAATTAGTATTTTTTTGATGACTTCGAGTCGTAAAAATAAATCGGAACGACCTTTTACTTTTAATACATTTAGATTGTAAGAATGAATAGGAAGAAGTATTCCTGCTATTGATAGAATTTGAAAATAAGGAACTGCAGGCAGCCATTTATCTGTAAACAAAAATCTAATTAACGGCATAGCTACTACTACCATGTACATGAGTGTTGGCGCAATTATAAAAATAACAAGCTTTAATAATTTTGCGTAGACTTCTCTCAATTTAATATCATTATGACTAATTTTTGCAAACAAAGGGAAGGTTACTTTATTAAGCGCATTAGACAGATTACTAACTGGCAATTGCTTCAACGAGTCCGCTCTATTATAATAGCCGAGTTGCTGAAGTGAAAATAATTTTCCTATTAGTACAATATAAAGATTCTGAAACAAAATATCCAACAGGCCAGATAAAGTCATCTTATAACCAAAACTAAAATGGTATTTAAATTTTTCTTTATTAAATACCCATTGCGGACGCCAGCTACTGTAGAACCAGTGTTGTAAGGTAAAAATTATACTTTGTAAAATAGCAGAATATACCAGAGACCACACACCATAACCTACATAAGCTAATACAATTCCTGTAATTCCTCCAATAATTAAAGATGGTAACTGAATTTTAAAGGCTGTTTTAAAATTCAGTTCCTTAACAAAATGTGTTCGTTGTACCGTAACAAATGAATTAATAATGAGTATCAAAGCATATACTCTCACTAAATCTGTTATAATGGGTAACTGATAAAAACTAGAGACCAAAGGCGCAATAAAAAAAACGACTAGATATGCGAAGATTGCAACTCCAATATTAAAATAAAATACAGTGGAATAGTCATCATCTGTCACATCCTTTGTTCTAATAAGGCTAGCACCCATACCACCGTCTATTAATGCGCTTGCAACTCCGATAAAGATTCCAAACAAAGCTATAGTTCCAAAATCGGTAGGAGTCAATAATCTAGCAAGGATAATACTAATTCCAAAACTAATTAATTTTGATCCAAATTGTTCAGCAAAGGTCCACACCATGCCAGAACGAGCTTGTTGCTTTAATGACATTATGCTTATCTATTTAGAAGCTTTGTAATGAAAGATTGCGACCTTGTCTCATTATAATAGCCATAACCGTAACCATATTTGTTAGCATAGCGAGAGAATTGTGGTTTCACATTATTTAGCACAAAAGACATGTTATTAACATTATTTTCCATCATAAAATTCTCAGCAAAAAGTAACATTTCTTTTTCAGTATAATTTGCTTTAGCGACATACAAAATGTAATCTGATTGATCAACCAAATTAAGGGTATCACTGACCAGCATCATGGGAGCCGAGTCCATAACAATATAATCATACTTAGTCCGTAGATATGTAATCATATCATCAAACTTATCCATGTCCAATAAATCATTCGGATTAGGCGATTTGGCACCACTAAAGAAAATATCTAAGTTGGCGTTAATTCGAGAATCTATAATGTAAGCCTCTGGCGTTATATCATCAGACACCAAATAATCTGTCAATCCGATTTTTGATTTATGTACAAAACGCTGTAGTTGAGGGTTTCTAATATCGGCGCCTATAATCAACACCTTTGCGTTCCCAGATAAACTCACTGCCAGATTCATAGAAATAGTGGTTTTCCCCTCACCTTTTACAGAAGAAGTTACCAAAATAGTGGCACTCTTTTGATTAGCTCCTTTTACCTTGAGCATGTGCTTAAGATTAGAAGCCAAAATTCTAAAAGACTCTGCATAAACGGTAAAGTCATCCAGCTTCATCAATTCCTCTTTATCATTATTCTCAGGAATTTCACCGATTAGGCTAGCATTGCTTAACACGCTATCCATGTCTTCCTTACTATAAATCTTAGTATTAAGCAAAAGCTTAATAAAGATAAACAATAGTGGCAGGATAACACCTAAAGCAATAGCCGAATACAAAATCATTTGTCCTTTAGGCGCTACTATACCAGTTGTGTATGGAGGATTAACTACTTTAGCCTTTGGTAAGGCAACAGCTAGATTAATAGAATTCTCTTCTCGTTTTTGCAACAAAAATAGAAACAATGCCTCTTTAAGGTTTTGTTGTCGATCGATACTTCGAAAAATACGTTCTTGCTTAGGAAATTTATTGATTTTTGATTGATCAGCATTAATATCAGATTGCAAGCGTGACATATTATCTTGAAGACTACGTCTTACATCACCAAGATTAGCACGAATACCTTCCTTCAATATACCAATTTGTTTATTCATCTCGACAACAGCAGGGTTCTGATTTGTTGCCTGTTTAAGAACACGGTTGCGCGTTAATACCAACTCATTATATTTAGATATCTGTGAGTCAATAGATGATGATAGTCCAAGTCCAGTAGGTAACAAATTCTGAGAACTATTATTGGAAAGTTGATAGACAGAATTAACTAAATCATATTGTGTAGCAATACCCAACAATTCTTTAGTATTAGCATTAACATTACTTAGCGCCATCTGCGCTTGGGCAGCAAGATCCGTAATTTGATAATCTTTCTTGACCCCTTCTTTTTGGTTTTCGATACCCTCTAACTCGTCTGTGATTATCTGTAAACGCTTATCAATAAAGTCAGCTGTAAATTGTGCCTCCTGATTCTTATCCTTGATCCCCTCGGCATTATACACATTAACTAATTCCTTAAGTATAGCTTCCGATTTACGATAAGAAGCACTCGTCATACTAATATCCATCAAAAGACTTTTATAGATACTAACATTTAAAGCTCCCTCCAGACCAGAAATAACATTTTTAGGGTTCGTAAAAACAACTTTGGTATTTTTCACCTCTATGCTAGGAAATTTTCTCTCAAAAACAACCTTACCAAATCCTAAATCAACCACCTGTCCAAAGTTGTATTTTTTAAGATTCTTACCTTCAACATCTGATAATGTGAAACTGCTTGTATTTTTAGATTCTATAAGATAAGAAACCCCACCAAACTGCTCCGGATTCTTCAGCTCAACAATACGTGCTTTAATAGGCAGCTCGTTATAATATTCGACCTCTTTAATAGCACCTACCGAATAATACTTAACATCAAGATTGAGATTTTTAACAACTTGTCCAAGGATAGGCTTAGAAACCATAACAACGGTTTCTGCATCAAGTTCTTCATTGGAAACCCCAACCCCAAGATTCTTTAAATCGTTGAGCGCCTGTTGTGCAGCACGAGGCGATGTCTGTTCAAACTTAAGAGTTGTTTTACTAAAATATTGTGGCGGTGTATAGCGTAAATAAATTTTCGCTGCTGTATAGAATAGTAGCGGAAATATCAAAAATAAAGGCCAAAACTTAACGTATTTTTTAAGTTCTTTCTTTAAATTGATCTTATGTTTTCTCGATGCAGTTTGATTATCTAATAACTCCATTAACCTACTTAAATCTTATAATTAACGCGATAGTTGCCATTAACACTCCGAAAAGCTGAAAATACAATGACTTGTTCGGGTTGGTATTCGCCGCAATTTGTTTGTTTTTATCTGGCTCTACGTAGACAATATCATTTTGCTGTAGATAATAATATGGCGAATTGACAATATTACTTTCGGACAAATTAAGAGCAACAACCTCATCCTTGGCTTGGGATTCGGAATAACGTATAAGCTTTACATTGGTACGGTCGCCTCCATCCGTCATATCTCCTGCTAAAGCAATAGCTTGAAATATATTAAGGCGTTCAGTCGTACTGGTCTTTTGCCCAGGACTCTTCACCTCCCCAATAACACTCACATTAAAATTGACAAGTTTTACATTAACCAAAGGATCTGTTAGATATTGCTTCAATCGTACTTCTAAATCCTGTTTCAATTGTTGCTTGGTCATCCCTTTACAATAAATCTGTCCCAATACAGGCATCACAACATAACCTTCGCTGGAAACAATATATTGATTGGCTTTGGTAACAACACCACTTGATGATGGATCCACACCAGCATTAGTCTGCTCCATCGTGCTTAGGTTAAAAGGCTTAACTGCAATATCATCATAGGCCGAAACCACAATCTCTAAAACATCTCCTTCTTGAAGTTTCAAACCATTATAACGCGCTTCAGATACTTCCTGATCAAAATTATGGTTTTGCATATAAACCATATTTTCTTTGGGCTTACAAGAAACAATTATGAGAAAAAAAAATAGTAGAGAACAGGTTACAACACCTCTCTTGTTATTCATCATCCGTGAAAATTAAATTAATCGAAAGATTTGATGTAATAATTAACACCAAGACCTAATAAACGATTATATGTTGAAGTTTTATTAGCGGCATCATAATCAGGATAAATTTTGCTAAATCCTCTATCGAATCTTACAAAAATCTCCCAATCATCTTGTACTCTTAGTCCTGCACCAACAGACAAGCCGTAACCAAAGCTATTGATTTTATCTTCCTGTCCAGCGTACATTGCATAACCTTCTGGGCCTTTTCGATCATTATAGACTAAAAACTCAAATCTTGGACCAGCCATCAAAAACAAATCGCTTTTCCAACCACTTCTATGAAAGAAGTATTTTACATAAACAGGAACACCTAGATAATAATTTGGAAATTGCTGCTTATCCTTATTACTATAAGGTTGAGCATTCTCTCCTTGCATACTAAATTCTAACTGCGGAACCAGATAAAGCCACGCAGAGTCGAAAATATCATTATCTACGATAGGAATTTCTCCAAAAACACCAACACCACCTCCCCATGCTGGTTTAGAAACATCATGAACATGTACGATAGAAGATCTATGTATATTTGCTGTAGCTCCTAATTTAAAGCTTTGAGCCGACATAAAACCTATAGTCAAAAGAAAAAGAACAATCGATGCTTTTTTCATAGTTATTATCTTAAAAATATTTGACGAAAGTAAGGATTTTTCATTAATAATTTCAAAATTTTTACTAAATTAATCTAAGTTTCATATACTAGAGTTTTCAAAAGCGTCTAAAATGCAATCATATTCATAACCTTTAGACAGTAAAAACTTGATAATTTTATTTTTCTTCTTAAACAAATTCGATTCGTTATTAGAATCGGATTGCTTTTCTATATATTCTATAATTTGTTTTTGATAGTCGCCATCATCAATCTCATCCCAACAACGACCAATCAGCTTATCATTTATTTGTTTTTGTTTGAGATTAATTTTTATTTTGTTACGTCCCCAGTGTTTAATATAAAATTTTCCACGAATATAACTTCTCACAAAACGTTCTTCATCCAAATATTTTTCTTGAATAAGATACATCAAAATCTCTTCTTTAGCTTCCGGAATTAACAAAAACTCACGCATCTTCTGTTCAACCTCATAATGACAACGATCCTGATAAACACAATAATTGAGCATTTTAAGTTTAATTTCAGTAAAGGTGTAGGATTTTTTTTCCACTAGACAATTAGCTTTTAATAATATTTAATACAAAAGAACCTCAAATTTAAAGCAAAAAAATTCCAAAGCCTTACGACGTTGGAATTTTATTTATTTTAAAAACGAAATTTTAATAATTGAAAAGCGCTTTTCCTTCCATTAGTTGGTTAACTTTCGTTCTAACAGATGCTAAAACTTCTTCGTTTTTGATGTTATCAACCACTTCAGAAATTAATGAAGCAATAGCTTCCATATCATTTTCTTTAAGACCTCTTGTTGTAATGGCCGCTGTCCCTAATCTAATACCAGAAGTTGTGAATGGTGACTTATCATCAAACGGAACCATATTTTTATTACACGTGATATCTGCTTTTACCAAAGCTTTTTCCGTTTCTTTACCGTTAACATTTTTGTTACGAAGATCCACTAACATCAGGTGATTATCAGTTCCGCCACTTACGATATCAAAACCATTTGCAATCATTGCTTTTGCTAAAGCTTGTGCATTGGCTTTCACTTGTTTTGCATAAACCTCAAATTGTGTATCAATCGCTTCTCCAAAAGCTACCGCCTTACCAGCGATAACATGCTCTAGCGGACCACCCTGGATTCCTGGGAAAACAGCAGCATCCAAAACTTGACTCATCATTTTGATGTCACCTTTTGGTGTTTTGTGCCCGTAAGTGTTTTCAAAATCTTTACCCATCATAATCATACCACCACGAGGTCCACGCAGCGTCTTGTGCGTTGTTGTCGTCACCACATGACAATGATCGAAAGGATTATTAAGAAGTCCTTTAGCAACAAGCCCTGCTGGATGCGCAATATCAGCCCACAGTGTAGCACCAATTTCGTCAGCTACTTCACGGAATTTAGCATAATCCAAATCTCTAGAATAAGCAGAGAAACCAGCAATCATCATTTTTGGTTTTTCACGAAGCGCTACCTCACGCATTTGATCATAGTCGATAAGTCCTGACTCACGATCTACGCCATAAGAAACAACATCATATTGTATCCCCGAAAAGTTAACCGCAGAACCATGTGTTAGGTGACCTCCCATCGAAAGATCCATCCCCATAATTTTGTCGCCAGGTTTTAACACGGCTAAATAAATTGCAGCATTAGCCTGAGAACCAGAATGCGGCTGTACGTTCACATAGTCGACACCGAAAAGTTGCTTTGCGCGATCGATCGCTAAAGTCTCAACCTCGTCTACCACTTCGCAACCACCATAATATCTTTTACCAGGATAACCTTCTGCATACTTATTAGTAAGCACACTTCCCATCGCTTTCATTACATTATCTGACACGAAGTTTTCTGATGCGATAAGCTCGATGCCGTGTGTTTGTCTTTGTCTTTCTTTCTCGATAAGGTCGAAGATGATATCCTGATTCATTATTAAAGTATTTTAAATTTTATGCTGTTCGAAATTAAGCCAATCCTAGTTCAAAAACAAATTATCTTCATAGGATTTGGATGATAAGTTTTAGTTTATCAACACTTATCATTTATTTCATTTTTTTTCATGAATAAAACAACATGTATTTCTAGTTCCAAACTATTCTTCCGAATACGCATCGACACATCAAGAATTTGCAAATTGTCAATCGGATATCAATAACAATTCTCTTAAATTCTTTTTTGTATTTTTAAAATCAGCTTTATCTCTGAAACTACATCGCATGTTCAAAAAAAACAAGAAAACATTTTGGATTCTAATGTCCTTGCTTGCTATTCTATTATTTTTAAAAAAATGTAGGCCTTATAATATTTCAACATCGGATATTTTTAGAAATTCGGAACTTAATAAGGCTCCCAAATTTGGAAATAAAATAAGTTTTAATGACTATACTAATGCTTATACTCGCGGTCGATTTTAGTAATAATTTTTTCCATTTGTTTAATGCACATCGTGTAATTACCAATTATTTGATCCACAGCCGAGAGATAGACTTTGCTTCGATTCTTGATAGGATCAGAAGAAATCATTTTTAAAAAATTGCCGTCTGGATAGTTTTGAACATGATCAAAAAGGAAATCTGCATATTTTAGCTTCTGAGCTTTGTAGAAATCTGTCGACGTTATTAAAAGCGGGACATCTTCCTCATAAAAGTCTAAAATATCATTCTGAAGTTCTTCATTCTCTATAAAACCTATTTTACCAGAAGATTTAAAACCTTGATATCGCCCTTGATTACCATTAAATCCAGTAAAATTAAATAAGAAATCTCGGTTAAGATGAATAGAATCTTTGTCCGCAACTTGACCATTTGGGATTTTCGCAATGTATCCAAAGAATTTTTTCTGATTTTTATAAGCTTCCAAATCCCCTTGCATTTCTGCAATGTCGCTTCTCAAATCTTTTTTAATACCAAGCAAAAAATGTTTCACTTCTTTCTGCTCGTGTCGCTCTTCGCTCCAATTATGAAAAGCGATAGAAACCGATACTGCAAAAATGATGATGGCGATTTCCATACCAATTTCCTTAAGCTTATGGAGTGCTTTATGCTCTTTGGATTTTGCAGTGCCGTAGATTTTCTTTGTCGATTTAGCAACTTCTAATTCTGCCATGTTTAGTTGTTTTAGTTTTTCTTTTACAAATATCTTTTAAAATTTTAAAAAGTCAACTAAACGACATAAAAAAAAGCAAACCAAAAGGCTTGCTTAGTTATGATTAATCTGATTCTTTTTTGCATCTGCTTTCTTTTTCCGTTCGTAGATCACTTCCACGATTTTCCCTCCAATCCAAGAGAATGGAAAAAAGACTAGAAATATCGAAATTTTATAAAACGTGGGATGATAAGGATATATAATAATATCAAGCATTGCGATGAAAAGCATGATAAAACCTATCAAAATAGCATAAGCTACTTTTGCATATTTAACAATGAGAGCCGTCACAACACCGCCGATGCTTACACCAAGTCCACCGAAAAATAACAAAGCTGCAAAAAAGCTTTCTTGATCTTTAACCGCAATTAATTGTTGTTTCCAATGCTCAAATGGCGCCCATTCTTCATAGTTAATCCAGCTCGGGTTAATGCGTATCCCCAGCGAAATAATGAGTCCTGCCACAACAAGCCCACAGATGACACCAAATAAGTTTCTTAAAAAATTCATTAATCTGCGTGTGCAATCATAGAAATTTCTACATCTACATTTTTAGGAAGACAAGACACTTGCACTGTTTCTCTAGCTGGGAAAGCAGCGGCATCTAGGTAAGATGCATAGATATCATTCATCACAGCAAAGTCGTCCATACTTTTTAAGAAAATTGTAGCTTTAACAACATGGCTAAATGTCAAACCAGCTTCTGTTAAGATAGCTTCTAGATTTTTCATCACTTGATGCGTACTTTTTTCGATGCCTTCAGCAAGTTTACCAGTTTCTGGATCTACCGGAATCTGTCCCGAAATATAGAGTATGCCATTTGCCATATTAGCTTGAGAATATGGACCAATCGCGCCTGGCGCTTTATCTGTATTGATGATTTTCTTCATAGTTTATTGTTGATTTCGCTTACAAATCTAAGCATTTTTATCAATTTTTAGAAGCTACTTCTTGGTTGGGTAAAGCTTCGATCTTTGTATTTAATAGCATCGCTCAAGATATTGGCTTTAATACCGATAAAGAAGTCATAGACTTTGTAAACACCGAAAGGCACCCAGTTGAAGCTAATCGTAAAGCTTCGTTGATCACGAGAAAAACCTAATGATGCTTGTGATATTTCTTTTGATATAAAGTCGTAAGATGCCCGACCTGTTATATTCCAAAAAGGTGTTAGCTTGATGTTTCCGTCTAATCCTGCGGTTGCCATTTTGGTTCCGAATAATGACAAGCCTCTTGTATAAGCATAATTTGCATTAATTCGTAAACTCCAAGGTTGTGTAAATCTCGCATAATTATCCTCATCAAAATAATACTCTTCGTTACGGATTTCACCTTTCTTTTTATAGATTTTGCCTAATTCCTCTTTCTTACCAAAAATCTCATCGCTTAATGAATAACCTAACTGCAAATTAAAACCTTGCAAACTGAAATGTCCAAAATCTTCTGTACGCACGCCATTATTACCTGTCGCATCATATAGAATTTTGTAAGGTTCTAAAGTTAACATCGTATTAACCGTCAACTTACTATTAAAGAAAGACGACTGAGAGCTAACACTAATCACCGACCATTTGTTCTTATCTGCTGCAAAGTTGTAGTTACCAGAAATGTTTAAGTTTTCAAAAATCTTAAGTTTTTTAACACCAGTTGAGTCTGACTTAGACTTCACTTTCATTTCTAAATTATTAGCGATATTAAAACCAATACTTTGTGTAAGTCCTGCACTTGGCGTACCATAAATACCACCTTCAAAAATAGAATAGGTAGTCATCTCGCCGCGAGACCCATAAAACGCTCGATAATAGCCCCAATTTTTAGCAGCAAAATCTGGCGTATAATTAAAACTAACACTTGGTGTCACCATGTGACGAATCGCCTCGATAGTTGATCCATTTTTAAAGTTTAAAAACTTATAAAGCACTGTTTGCAAACTCGCTGAAGTACTGAAGGTTGAAAACCCAGCAAACTGATTTTTACTAATATTATCAACTTTATCTGTCAAAATATTGTAACGCTTTTCGAGCGTTTTCGTTGTTAAAACATTGTCCACATTCGCACTTAGCGTAAAAGTCAAATATTTAGCAATACTCGTATTGGTCGACAAGGCAATATTATTACGAAGCCCCGTCTTCATATCCTTCCACATTTGATCTTTGAAAAGCTCAGCTTCTGTCGTTTGCACATAGTTGGACATTGACAAGCCTGTGTTAACGGTCATATTCTCCAAAAGTCCAGTTCGCATACCTGTTTTTGGTTTAAATAAATAAAACTGACTCATCGCCACCGTTAAATCTGGTAAACGAATATCCGTAATTCCTGTCGCAAAATTCTGTGAATAAGTCGCATTGGCGTTAATAGTAATCGGCAAGCTCAAAAAACGTTTTTGGATGCTAACTCTTGAGGTTTGACTTGTTTTTAGATTTTCGTTATTGTAAATATAATTGTTGTTCAAAAGGTTGCTATAGAACTTTTGACTTGTAATATCCACTGCTGCATTAAATGTAAATAGCGGATTGGCTTTACTATCTTGCGTGTGCGTCCAACCAATTTTGTAGGTCGACGATCGCGAATAGTCATCCAAACCTTTTATCCCTCGAACAATAGTCCCAATCTCCGCATTGAAACGTCCACTGTAACGGTATTTTTTGAGATAATTCATCTCTGGGCGTAGATTCCAGCTACCTTTTGTATAAAGATCCGATAGAATTTTTAAATCAAAATGTTCCCCAATAGGTTGATAATAGCCGAGACCATTTAAGAAGAAACCAACATCCTGACGCTCTCCAAAACTCGGTATCAAAATACCAGCAGAACGTTTTTCCGAAAATGGCAAAATCGCAAATGGCATTACCAAAGGTGTTGGCACTTGCTCGATATACATCTGGATCGGCCCTGTAATAACCTGAGAACTTTCTTTACCTTTTACTAATTTAATATTCGGAGCTAGCAAATAATAATCCGCTATTGTATCTTTCTTCTGAATAAAATAAGTGTCTGTCGTATATTTTCCGTTTCTCATAAAGAATACAGAGTCGTTATACTTTTTGGTTTTTTGCGCTACAATAACGCCTTCACTCTCTTCAGTTCTGGCATTAAAAGCAACCGCTTGTTTCGTTTTATAATCGTAGATAACTTCGTCGTATTCATACTTTTTACCGGCTTGCGTAGCGACCGCAGGTTCTTTAACGCGATCTTTCTCGTCCAATCCTCCACGCGCATAGATTTTACTATTCGACCAATCGATTCGGATATAGTCGGCATCAATCTGCATATCTTGGTAGATGACCTGTGCATTTTTTTCGAGGAAGGTTTGTTTTGTGGAAAAAGAATTGCGTTCTACATCGGCTTTTGTTTTAACAATGCCCTCTAATTGCTCCTTTGCAGGAATCGTATCATTCTTACGAATGGTATCTTGTTTCGTCCCAATTTCAATAGTTTTAATAGGCTTTTGTTGTGCTAAAAAACTGTTAAAAATTAGGAAAATTAAAAATAGTGGTATATTTTTGAAAATGCTTTTGCCCAAATCAGTACATCTGTAATTCGGGTCAAAATTAATTAATTTTTAAAAATTAATATGTTTACTAAAGAATTTTATTCCAAAAAATATATTAGCATACTTCTAGTATTGCTTTCAGTCTTAGGTTTTAGCCAGAAAAAATTCACTGTTGTATTGGATGCAGGACACGGTGGATCGGACATTGGCGCTAACAGAAACTATAGCGACCTCGGGCGAGTACAAGAAAAAGATATCACCTTGGGCGTTGTTTTAAAACTAGGCAAAATGCTCGAAAAAAATAAAGATTTCAAGGTTATCTATACAAGAAAGATAGACGAATATCCTTCTTTGACTTCTAGAACAGACCTTGCCAACCGAAATAAAGCGGACTTTTTTGTATCCGTACACGTTAACTCTTCGCCAGGAAGTAGCATTACAACCCAAGGCACCGAAACTTTTGTACAAGGACCTAACCAAAATAAAGCAAACCTGGAAGTTGCAAAAGCTGAAAACGAAGTGATATTCTTAGATGAAAATGACAAACAAAATTTCGCCAACTATGATCCACGTTCTCCAGAATCTTTAATTGCATTAAAAATTCAGCAGAGCAAATACTTGGAAGCTAGTCAATGGCTAGGTGGCCTTATCGAAGAAAATTTCGTGAAAGACAACAACCGCTTTTCTCGTGGTGTAAAACAAGCTGACCTACACGTACTCAGAAAAAATGCGATGCCGTCAGTACTTGTAGAAACTGGATTCGTTAATAATTATGACGACGCCGCTTATCTTACTTCCGAGAAAGGTCAAAAAGAAGTTGCAGAAAGCATTTACAAAGCTTTATTAGATTACAGAAAAGCTATCAATGGAGGATTTGTAGCAACGAAAGAAGCAGAACCAGTAAAACCGGCTGAAATCCCAATGAAAAATGATTTCAGAATCTTGTTGATGAGCACCGCAACACGATATAACGAAAATGATGCTGCATTAAAAGGTTTAAATTATATTTTACCAATCAAAGAAAACAACGTTTACAAATATTATTACGCCGTTACAAATCTTGCATCTGTAAGAGATAACAATCTAAAAACTGCTAAAGATGCTGGTTTCAAAAACGCCATGGCAATAAGTTTCTTACCTAATCAGACTTTAGGATTTGGATATTATACGCTAGAAGTAGCCGTTAGTGAGGACAAATTAAAAAGCGATTCTTACCTTCTAAAAACCCTGAAAGACGTGGAAAGAACCAAAGAAAAAGGAATTTTCTACTACACTTATGGTAAATATAAAACTTTGGAAGACGCTGTTACTGCACAAAAAGACATTGAAAATAAAGGCATTAAGAATTCTATCATTCAAAAAGTCTTGAAAAACTAGAAAAAGATTTGCAAGGAATAAAAAAAGTATCTACTTTTGCAACCACAAAAAAACGAATGGCCTATTCGTCTAGTGGTAAGGACTCCAGGTTTTCATCCTGGCAACAGGGGTTCGATTCCCCTATAGGCTACGAAAAATTAATTTTGAAAAAATCTGCAAAAAAGATTTTGAAGTTTAAAAAATATTCATATCTTTGCAGTCAATTTTTAGGAAGTTATGGCAAATCATAAATCAGCTCTGAAAAGAATCAGACAGAACGAAAAAAGAAAATTAAGAAACAGATACTATCACAAGACTGCTAGAACAGCTTTGAAAGTATTACGTAATGAAACTGAAAAGTCTGTAGCTACTGAGCAATTACCAAAAGTAATTTCTTTGTTAGACAAGTTGGTGAAGAAAAACATCATTCACAAAAACAAAGCTGCAAACTTAAAAAGCAAATTGACTAAACACGTTAACAAGTTAGCGTAAGACGATAAAATGGCCCGTTCGTCTATCGGTTAGGACCTCAGATTTTCATTCTGGTAAGAGGGGTTCGATTCCCCTACGGGCTACTTAAAACCTTCAGATTTTTCTGAAGGTTTTTTTGTGTTCTTATTTCCCAGAGTCATATCTTGTTTAGTCAAAAACAAAATTTTAAATCTCAAGTTTTTTTATTCAAACTAAATGCATCCAATCTTATAGAAGAATTTCATCAATATTAAGTTGCTAAAACAAGCTAAATTAAGAATGATTATTAAACAGGACTAACTTACCTACTTATCGGCTAATTTCATCGAAAAAAGAAGAATTAGCATTCGAAAAAGTAATATTTACGAAAGCACCCAGAGCTTAATAATCGCTTATTAATCCTTTTCAGAAGGAAATTTCATTATTTTTAAAAAAAGATTTTGAAGTTTAAAAAATATTCATATCTTTGCACCCAAGTTTTAGGAGTTATGGCAAATCATAAATCTGCTCTGAAAAGAATCAGACAGAACGAAAAAAGAAAATTAAGAAATAGATACTATCACAAGACAGCTAGAACAGCTTTGAAAGTATTACGTAATGAAACTGAAAAGTCTGTAGCTACTGAGCAATTACCAAAAGTAATTTCTTTGTTAGACAAGTTGGTGAAGAAAAACATCATTCACAAAAACAAAGCTGCAAACTTAAAAAGCAAATTGACTAAACACGTTAACAAGTTAGCGTAAGACGATAAAATGGCCCGTTCGTCTATCGGTTAGGACCTCAGATTTTCATTCTGGTAAGAGGGGTTCGATTCCCCTACGGGCTACTTAAAACCTGCAGATTTTTCTGAAGGTTTTTTTTGTGTTTATAGTTTATCTTTTTACATCAAAAAATTTTTCGTCATAAGGAAATTTTACAAAAACATTTTTAGTATGTTTAATTCAGTTAAGTTTCTATAAAATCCAGATTGTAAAATCTAAGAATAGAATTTAATAATAAGCTAAAAATGAAATGCTGAAAAACTACCTACTTCTATTATTAGTTGCGCTATACTCGTGTACGACATCTCCCATCCGTACCGCAACAACAAATGATAAAGCCGACTTCGGTATTAGCAATCCCACGAAAGCTCTTTTTTTTGTTCAGAATGAAAACTTAAAAGCAAACGAGCAACAACTAAAAGAACACACCGAATTATCTAACAAAATCTACAACAGCTTTGGTGGCGCAACAGACAAATTGTTCGTGGGAAGAACCAATGCTAAAACTTTTAAATTCTCAAACGGAACAACAACTTGGTATGCGGATGTCAATACATTGAATAGACCAACAGCCATGATCCTTTTTGATGGAGAACATTCTCCGCTAATTGAATACAAAACTTCGAAATATGAGAATTTAATAAAGAACAAATTTGGGATCGTTATCAACTTAACCAAAAACAAATTACCTCTCGAAATCCCCATTTAATAGAGAAAAACTTTAGAAGTGACGATTACAAACTAACAACATTTCAGGATTTCAAAGCACACCAAACCTTTGTTGCAATCCCGCCTTTGGATGAATTACTTTTCGAAATAGAATATGTTTATCCCAATGGTACAACGAAAAGTACCAACATCTCCGTTACATATATTTTTCATATTAAACGATATGAAGATGATAACAAAGTAAGTTTTCAAGTTCTGAATTCTAAAACTGGACAAAATCTAGCAAATTCGGATTATGTCATGTATCAAAACATAAACGATTATGAAAACAAATACGACAACAAACGCGAGAACAAGCTTATAAAAACAGGCAGCGGAACAACCGACGCATCGGGCATTTTTTTACTTCCAAAATCAAAAGACCGCGAATATGACGACAGCATTATCTACGTCCCTGCTTCCAAAAAGCATTTGGTGATCGATCGCGATTACGATGATATTAGAAATAACCGAAACGAAGAACCAGAAAACCAAACCAGAATCCTTAAGAACATTATTATTTTTACGGATCGTGCAATTTATCGTCCTGGACAAAAAGTCTTTTTTAAAGGGATTTTAAAACAAGAATATTACGATCAAACAAAAGTTATTGGTAAGCAAAAAGTAACTGTCATTCTAGCTGATACCAACGGCAAAGAAGTTTCAAAAAAGGAATTGGTCACTAACGATTTTGGTAGCGTTTCAGACGAATTTCTATTACCTGGTGGTGGATTGACTGGCGAATATTCTATCGAAATGCAAGCTAAGTTTGATAATTCTAAAAACAAAAATGACGACGATGACGACAACTATGCAGCTGGTAATCTATACTTTCGTGTTTAAGAATACAAAAGACCAAAATTTCAGGTTAGAATAATTCCTGCTAAAGAAACTTACACGCTCGGCGAAAAGGTGAAAATCTCTGGAACATGCGAAGCTTTTTCTGGCGCAAATATTTCTAAAGCTACTGTAAAATACATTATCAAACGACAAGAAACTGTTATCTGGAGAAGTTACAATGACTATTTTTATCGTCCTTACAGATCGCCTCTAACGGAAATAAAACAAGGCGAAACAACGACCGATGACAACGGGAATTTCACTTTTGATTTTGACGCTTTAGCTGACGAAAAATCACAAAGCAAACCGCGCAGTTATCAATAGTCGGTTTCGGTTTACATGACAGATGTTAATGGTGAGTCGCAAAGCAAAGAGTCAACCATAAATGTTGGTGATTTAAAAGCTAAACTAGAGCTCGACATTCCTGAAAAAAGACTTCAAAGCGAATGGAATCAACTAAAAATTTCGGCTACCAATCTTAATGATCAAAATATTGAAAAGAAAGGAAATCTTAAGGTTACAAAACTATTAACAGAAGATAAAATTCTGCAACCAAAATATATTGCACAAGCACGTTACAATAGATATTACACACCAAAAAATAATGATAAAGAACTCAACTATTCTATTTATTACAAAGAATTGTTTGATGTTTACTTTCCCTGCATCAGTCATTACGGTTTGGAAGTGAATAAACCTATTCAAAAAGTTGAAAATATATTTTCAAAAAACTTTACTACTGGTGACACTGAAGACATCAAACTCAGCAAAAATACACAAGCCGGAAAATATCTTATAGAAGCCGAATCTATCATTGATCGTGATACTATAAAATCATTTAAAATTGTTGACATCCTTGATGATAAAACTTTAAAAAACGGAATCCCTACTTACTTTGCAATGCAAGTTGATAAATCATCGTACAAAGTTGGCGAAAAAGCAACAATTAGTTTTCTAACCGATTTTAAAGAAGGTTTTGTTAATTATCGTTTTATTAAAAACAATATTCCGGAAAACTTCCAACAAATCGCCATCAAAAACGGGAAAACCGACATTAATTATACCTTCACAGATAAGGATATCAAAAAATCCATAGCTATAGAATATGACTTTATCCACGATACAGACTTTGCAAAAGCATTGATTGCCTTTGATGCTAAAGAAAATATCGACCGAGAACTAGAAAGCACCACCGAAGTTTTTCGGAATAAAATCCAACCTGGCGTTCCAGAAAAGTGGATCTTGACAATTAAAGGTAAGGATAAAGACAAAATAAATGCAGAAGTTCTGGCGACAATGCATGACGCTTCATTAGATCAGTTCGAGAAAAATGAATTTCGCTTTACGCTCTACATTCCTCAAAACAATGGACTTTACCGATATTACCGTTATGATCGTTACAATCCTAGCATGGACGATTTTTTTGGTGACCTGCAAAGTCTAAGTAGTGAAAACGAGAATTTTTATAAAACAAAATATAATCTAAAAGAAGGAACATTATATCCGACGCCCAATGCGCCTATTTTTAATTACACGGATATTAGAGACCGTCGAGAGTCTTTATCGCGTCCACTTGCGAGTATGGCGCAAAAGGATGCATCCATTGAAGAAATTGTTGTTACAGGCTATGCAGGAAAAAAATCGGAACCGACTGCAGCAGTCACAATCATTGATGGTAAAATCCTCAACAAAGCAATTTGTGAAGATGAAATCGCTGAGATTAAAAAGTTAATTCCAGAAGAAGCGGTGGCAATTTATGGTCAAGAAGCGGCTGGCGGAGCGACGGTAATCATTACAAAACAAGCTTTACAACAAGAGCTTCTCAACAACGTTAAAGCCAGAACCAACCTTAATGAAACTGCGTTTTTTATGCCAAATCTTTACACAGATTCGGACGAAAATATCAAGTTAGAGTTCACTTCGCAAGAAGCATTAACACAATGGAAACTTTTACTTCTTGCGCACACCAAAGATCTTAAAACAGGCTCTGCAAACTTACTATACACAAACGCAAAAAGAGTTGATGATTACACCGAATTCGCCGCGATTTTTAAGACAAGACGACAAAATACAATTATCAACACAGCTTGATAATCTTTCGGATAAAGACCTTTCGACGGATGTTATGTTACAGTTTTTTGACGCGTCAACCAACGAAGTTTTGGACTCTGCTTTTGTAAATACAAATAATTTAAGAAAGATTAAAATCGGTGCTAAAGCTTCGGCAGAAATCAATTGGGACATGAAAGTTCCGAAAGCTATGGACAATGTTAGCTACCGATTTTTTGCAAAAAGTCAAAATTTTTCGGATGGAGAAGAAAATACAATTCCTATTCTAGCAAACCGAATGTTGGTAAAGGAAACGCTTCCGATTTTCATTAAAGAAGGACAAAACAGAATTTTCACAATGAATTCTTTGTTTAATGACACATCAACTTCGGTCTCTAACTTTAATCTAACGGTTGAGATGACGACCAATCCGCTTTGGTTTGCGGTGATTTCGATTCCGTATCTTAGAACTTATCCGCACGAATTTTCAAAACAGCTTTTCAGTCGACTTTACGGAAATATGTTATCGACTTACATCCTGAATTCGTCACCGAAGATTAAAAAGATCTTTGATGAATTTAATGCTAAAGAAACGCCAACCAATCCACTTGAAGCCAATCAAGAATTGAATATCAATTAAAAGCGAATAACATTGGCGAATTTTCGGATGTCATTACAACTTTCGAAAATATGTACGCGCCAGCAATGAGCGCACATACAGAAGGAAAACATGTAACGATTGTAAAATAATTATTGAACTTGATTAAAAACTTTTCTTAAATTTTTTAAATCATTAACTTTGAAATTCAATTTTACAAAACAATGAAAATCCTCATCATTAACGGTCCCAATCTTAATCTTTTGGGCACACGCGAACCCGACATTTATGGTTCCGAAACTATGGAAGCGCGTCTTGATTTACTAAAAAAAGAATTCGCGAATGATGAGATTTTGTTTTATCAATCCAACATCGAAGGCGAAATTATCAACCGCTTGCAAGAAGATGATTTTGATGCTTTAGTGATTAATCCAGGTGCCTTTACACATTATTCTTTTGCAATTGCTGATTGTTTAAAAAACATTTCGAAACCGAAAGTAGAAGTGCACATTAGCAATATTTACAAAAGAGAAGAATTCCGAAAAAAGTCGGTAACAGCCGAACAATGCGACACCGTCCTCAGCGGATTTGGCTTGAAAGGCTATCAACTCGCTATCCAAAGTTTAAAATAAATAAAAAAAGAATCTCGATTGAGATTCTTTTTTATGTTTATAACTAAGGCTTTACTAAAATTTAATCTTCAACTTTAATAAAAAACTTACCAATTGGATTTCCCGAAGCCATATTGTTTTTAGAAATTACCAACCAATATTCGCCTTTTTTTGGTGTTTTGTATTCTATCGTTTGACCGAAAGGACCATCAAAAGTATTATCAGGTTTTCTGATTTGATTGATACGGATGTTCATATCGACTTGGTCAGGTTTAATAAAAGCTTTCAGTGTTGGTTTATCATAATTCAAAAGTCTTAAAATAATTTGCTGATCTTGCAATTTAACTTCTTCAACTAATTTTATCGGTAACTTGCTCGCATCTACATCGATGATAAATTGGTTAGTTTCCGTTTTCCTGTCCAAGACCGTCGAAAGACTATCTATAGGTTTTTCGACTGTTGTAACGGTATCCCGTTGTACATCTTCAGGAGTCTTTTCAGTATCTTTTTTACAAGAAACGACAGCCAGCAAGACAAAGCTTAGAATTGAAAGATTAAGGTTTTTGCTTAGATAATGTTTCATAATAAATGTTTTTTGAGAGAAAACTTGAGCTGGCGGTTTCCGAAAAATAGTAACTCGTTGTATACTTTTCAAAATTTGGATCGACTTCTTTTAAAATATCATCATTAAAGTTAAGACTTTTCAAATAATCGAAACTTCCCTTATTATTCTCCAAGTTATATCGCGTCGCCAAGCTTCCCCAATTGACCATACAACAAGCCAAAACTATTCCATAAAATGCCCAAAGCATCGTATTCACTAAGAAAAGATTGGTTTTTCGTTTATAGATTTTGTAGAAAGTTAAAGCCAATCCTAGCAAAGCCATCAACAAAAAGCCAAAAACACCAAGTCTTTTGTAAGTCAAACCTAATTCTGTAACATATTCTAAATTTTTAATTAATGCTGAAAATACCAAAAGCATATTGAGTAAAATCCAGATGTACACTAATCGACGTAACCAAACTGCTTGATTATCAAAGTTAAAATTTGATTTAAAATAAAACATGATCACCAAAACCGCCATAATGATACTCAAAATTACAGCATTAACGCGTTCGTGTGTTGCGCCAGAGAGTTCGGCAGCAGAAGATTCGCCAACATAGAATTGTTCATAATTAAAACTGAACAAAAAGAAAACAAGCATCACATTTAATAACAATAAGGAGACAACGCCACTCAAACGCTCAAGATTTAAATCTAAAAAATCGAAAGTCGGTTTTTGCGCAATATCTTCGTTTACAAAATCATTTCTAAAATGATGATTCGACGAATAAATAAAACTTGGGATGGTAATATTCCAAACATTAAAAGCGATAAAAAAACCAAGAAAACTTATAGCAAGAACTTCGTAGATATTAAAATTAAAATTGATGTTCCCAAAAAAGATGGCAAAAGTGTCGCTTTCATAAGTGTAAATCGCAAAAAACACCATTAAAAAAGCACTCGGAATAACCACAACTGCCAAAACTTTCTGTACACATATCTCGGTGTTGGTTTTCGGAAGCCATTCTTTAAATGAAAAAAATCGAAACGGAAAACTTAAGCCTTGCCCCATTGCGAGCGGAATGGTCAAAATTGGTTTTAGCTCTTTTGACAACGAAAATAATCGAAGTAAAAACACTGATATTACAATCGCAAAAAATGAGATAAAATAACCATAGTAAGCAAATGCACCACAAGAAACCAAACTAAAAATTAGCATGACTTTTAGTCGTTCGGATCTTAAAAATTTTGGTGTTAAAGCATAAATCACAATCGAGTAAACGGCTCCCAACAAAGCTAAATTGATTCCCGCAGATTCGTCGTAGAACAGTAGGAAAAACATAATGCTAAAGCATAAAATTAAATGTATTTTTTTCATTTTTAAATTATTTAAAAGTTAAATAAAATATGATGATGTAAAAGAGAAATACAATTGGAAAATTGCAACAAAGCAAGATTTGTGTTTTAATGAAACCTTCTTTCTTTTCGGGAAAAACAAAGAGCATGACAGCGAAAAATAATAGAAAACAAATCGTCACAATCATATTAATTGGAATTAAAATCACAACGAAAAAAAGCCAGTTCGTCAGGTAAAATATGTTTCAATGCGCAACATAGGACGCCTAGAATCTAACAAATTTTCACCTAAAGAATCATAGATTTATTTATAAAACAAAGTACTTTGTATTTCAAAGTTTTTAGATAAAAAAAATATACTATTTCCCCAGCATCGCTTCCAAAGCATCAATATGCTTCTGGAAAGCTTCTCTCCCAACTTGCGTTACACGATATGATGTGCGCGGACGTTTACCTACAAATTCTTTTTTAATCTCGATGTAAGCACTCTTCTCCAAAGCCGAACTGTGACTCGCTAAATTACCATCGGTGATATTCAGCAATTTTTTCATTTCGTTAAAATCTACCCAGTCATTGACGATCAGCACCGACATGATCCCAAGTCGTACCCTACTTTCAAATTCTTTATTGAGTAAGTTAATATTAAGCATTTTTTAAAATATTAACAATTCTAAACCTATTTCGAATCTTATTTTTTATACATCATTAAACCGTAAACAATATGCAAAACGCCAAAGCCAATTGCCCAAAACAGCAATCCGTAACCTAAAAAGAATAAGGACAACAATCCCAAAACAATTTCGGAAATCCCTAAATATTTAACATCTGTCAAAGTATAACGTTCCGCATTGACCAAAGCCAATCCATAAAATATCAAAGTTGCTGGTGCGATCATCGCAAAATAATGTTGATAAATAAGGCCTAGAGAAAACAGTCCTCCTGTAACCAACGGAATTGCAAAATTAATCAATAAACGTTTTGTCGTGGCATCCCAAATTTTTTGATTCTGTTGTTTAGATTTACGAGCAGTAAAAAAATATCCAAAAAACAAAGCAACCAATAAAATTCCTAAACCTATTAAAAATAGTTTTTTGATAAAGTGGAATTCGTACACGCCTCCAGAATTATCAAAATAAGAAATATCTTTACTTTGAAAAACTTGATGACCAAAAAAAGCACCTACCAAAGCGGTTATTCCAGCGAAAACACCTGACAAACCGCTCAAAGAAATGAATCGAGAACTACGCTCCATCATTTGACGGATGTGTTGCAAATCGTTTTGAATATTATTTGACTTCATATAAAGCACTTTGAAACACAAAGTTAATAATTAAAATGAAAGTCCAAAATAAATTTTGAACTTTTTATAATTTTAAAACTAATCAACTATAAATCAGCTACTTTCTTTCCTATTTTATAAACCGTTCCTCGGAAAGTCGCCATCAACTCTTCATCTTGATTCTTAACAGAAATCTCATAAACGGCAGTTTTTCTAGTTTCGTTTAGCAAAATACTTTCTGCGGAAAGCGTATCACCAAGGCGAACTGCTTTCATAAAGTTGATATAACAGTTAAGCGCCACCGCAGCATCGCCCTTAGTATTTGATGAAAAAGCCAAAGCCGAATCCGCCAACGAAAACGTTACACCACCATGGACGGTTTTAAGACCATTAATCATTTCTGCTTTTATTGACATTTTGATAAGGCAATAATTTTCTTTAACATCAACCAATTCAACACCCATCCATTGCGAAAATGCATCTTGCGAATAAAGTTTTTGCGCTTCTTCAAAATAAGGATTACTCATACTATTTCCCAATGTAATTTGGTTTGCGCTTTTCTAAGAAAGCTGTAATTCCTTCTCTAAAATCGTGCGACTGCGCCGCAGATTGTTGATAAATCGACTCTAGATCCAATTGTTCTTTCAACGTGTTAGATTCTGCTTCGAAGAAAGCTTTCTTAGTCAATCCAATCGCTTTAGTTGCCGCAAAAGAAAGATGTCCAAGGATTTCAAAAGACTTCTCTGCAAATTCCGTATCTGGGAAAACATCAGCAATCATTCCTAATTTTTTGGCTTCCATTGCTGGCACTTTTTTACCAGTAAAAGCTAGATAACTCGCCAATTGATGACCGACAAGTCGTGGCAAATAATATGTTCCCGCAGTATCAGGAATCAATCCAATATTTGCAAAAGCTAAAGAAAAATAAGCACTTTCTGTCGCCAAAGTAAAATCTGTAATCAAGGCTAACATCGCACCAGCACCAACTGCGGGACCGTTAACCAATGAGATAATCGGTTTTTTAGAATGTGTAATCGCTTCAACCAACGGGTTGTAATAATCGATAACAATTCTTTGGATTTCGCGGTCATCGTCGACATGATCTTTAAGATCAACGGCATCTTTTAAGTTTTGACCAGCGCAAAAAGCTTTTCCACGCCCAGAAATAGCGATACATCTAACAGTTTCGTCCTTTCCGAACGCTTCAACAGCAGAACGTAATTCTTTTAACATCACTTTATTTAAGCTGTTAAAAACTTCTGGCTGATTAAGAAATATAACTTGTAATCTCCCGTCAAAGTGGGATTCAACTTCAAATTGTGTGTACATACCAACAGGGTTTTCCCAAAGATAAAACTATTTGCAGACTTACAAAACCTGAATAAAGAAATTAAAACGCAAAACATAGTTTAAAACATCATCTTCAAAACCTCGTTACCACATATCAGTGATTTCACAAAATTCCCTCTTGCAATTCATCTCTGAGAAAAATCCCAATTTGCCCATCAGAAAACTCACCTGCAACAAAATTTACAGATTTTTCTTGCGTAGGTATTTCATATTCTTTAAAACGGTATTGATGATGTTTGGTAGGATGCAAAACTTCCACATTACGATCATAGCAATGCCAATAGTGGTTCCAAATATTAAGACCTTGCACTCTAAATTCTTTATCAACTTCTATAAACGAAGCAAATTTCCAATTTTTCATACTACTAATTTTCAGAGTTTAACAATATTCTAATTTACAATTTATCTTTAAAAATAATTTAGCATCAATCTAAATTAGACGTCAAAATTTCACATGATAATATTAAAACGGAATTAGGTCTATTTATGCTGCCTAAATAAATAGTCTGATTTTTAGAAAAGCCCACTAACAAAAGATATTTGAAGTATTGACCGACTGAAAACCTCACAAAAACAATCAATTCGGAAATTTTGTCAAGTTAAACTTAGGTTAAATTTTAATATTTCGGAAATTTTGGCGTAATTTTTAGTGAATTTCATAAAAGAACAGTTTTTGCAAACTAAGATTCAGAATTAAATGATTGAATTTAGAAGTTGAGTTTTAGATGACAATATTAGTATCTAAAAAGATAATTTAAAACTCAATCTCTAAAAATTTTAAACAAGATTAAAACACACAACATAATATGAACTTAAATCAATACACAGTAAAATCACAAGAAGCCATCCAAGCTGCACAACAAGTGGCAATAGAGTTTGGCAACCAACAGATTGAGCCGCAACATCTTTTGGAAGGAATCTTCCAAGTGGATGAAAATATATCGCCTTTCCTTTTGAAAAAATCCGAAGCAGACGCCGATTTGGTAAGAGCCAGAAACCGCGAAAGCATCGAGAAACTTCCAAAAGTTGAAGGTGGAAACATTTATCTTTCTCAAACTGCAAACAAAGTTTTGCTGGACGCACCAAATATTGCGAAGAAAATGGGTGATGAGTTCGTAACCATCGAGCATCTTTGGTTGTCTTTAATTGAAGTAAATTCTCCAGTTTCGCAAATGTTAAAAGACATGGGCGTTACGAAAAGCCTTTTGGAAGGCGGAATTAAAGAACTTCGTAAAGGTTCGAAAGCAACTTCTGCAAGTTCTGAGGAAACTTATCAAAGTTTAAATAAATACGCAAAAAACTTCAACGAACTCGCTGCCGAAGGAAAATTAGACCCCGTTATCGGTCGTGATGAAGAAATCCGTAGAGTTTTGCAAATTCTCTCGAGAAGAACTAAGAATAACCCAATTTTAATTGGAGAACCAGGTGTTGGTAAAACCGCGATTGCAGAAGGAATCGCACACAGAATTATTTCCGGTGACGTACCAGAAAACTTGATGGATAAAACCCTTTATTCTTTGGATATGGGAGCTTTGATTGCTGGCGCAAAATACAAAGGAGAATTCGAAGAGCGTTTGAAATCGGTAGTGAATGAAGTAACGAAATCTGATGGACAAATCATCCTTTTCATCGACGAAATCCACACTTTGGTTGGAGCTGGAGGTGGCGAAGGAGCAATGGATGCTGCAAATATTTTGAAACCTGCTTTAGCAAGAGGAGAACTGAGAGCAATTGGTGCTACAACTTTAAATGAATATCAAAAATATTTTGAAAAAGATAAAGCCCTTGAAAGACGTTTCCAAAAAGTAATGGTGGAAGAACCAGATACCGAATCTGCGATTTCGATTTTGAGGGGTATTAAAGATAAATACGAAGCCCACCACAAAGTTCGCATCAAAGACGAAGCGATTATTGCGGCGGTAGAAATGTCTCAGCGTTATATTTCTGACCGATTTTTGCCAGATAAAGCCATCGATTTGATTGACGAAGCTTCTGCAAAATTGAGAATGGAAATCAATTCAAAACCCGAAGAATTGGACGTTTTGGATAGAAAAATCATGCAAATGGAAATCGAATTGGCGGCTATTTCGAGAGAAGGCAACCAAACGAAAATTGACCATTTGAAAGAGGATTTGTCGAAAATTACGGAACAAAGAAACGATATAAATGCAAAATGGTTAAAAGAGAAACAAAAATCTGAAGATTTAACCAGCATTAAAAAAGAAATAGAAGCGCTAAAATTAGAAGCTGAACGTGCTTCAAGAGCAGGTGATTACGCAAAAGTTGCCGAAATACAATACGGAAAACTTCGCGAAAAAGAAGATCAACTTAAAAAGGTGGAATTGGAAATGCAAAACCATCAAAATGAATTGATTAAAGAAGAAGTAACTTCTGAAAATATCGCGGAAGTGATTGGAAAATGGACTGGAATTCCGGTAACCAAATTAATTCAATCCGAAAGAGAAAAATTATTGCACTTAGAAGACGAATTGCACAAACGTGTGGTTGGTCAAGACGAAGCAATACAAGCCGTTGCAGACGCAATCAGAAGAAACAGAGCTGGCTTGAGCGACGATAAAAAACCAATTGGTTCGTTCTTGTTTTTAGGAACAACAGGTGTCGGTAAAACCGAGTTGGCGAAAGCCTTAGCAGAATTGCTTTTCGATGACGAAAACAACATGACAAGAATTGATATGAGCGAATATCAGGAGCGTCACAGCGTTTCTCGTTTGGTTGGTGCGCCTCCAGGATACGTTGGTTACGATGAAGGCGGACAATTGACGGAAGCTGTAAGAAGAAGACCTTATTCTGTGGTGCTTTTGGACGAAATCGAAAAAGCGCATCCCGATGTTTTCAACACGCTGTTGCAGGTTTTGGACGATGGTCGCTTAACCGATAATAAAGGTCGCGTCGTGAATTTCAAGAATTCGATAATCATTATGACTTCGAATTTAGGTTCGCATTTAATTCAAGAAAACTTTGAGAAATTAGATGACAACAATTTCGATGAAGTTCTTGACAAAACAAGAGAAGAAGTTTTCGACCTTTTAAAACAAAGTTTAAGACCAGAATTCTTGAACAGAATTGATGAAATCGTATTGTTCCAACCTTTAACCAAAAAGAATATCGGAAAAATCGTACAGTATCAATTGCGAGGCTTGAATACGCTTTTGGCTCAACGAAATATTATTTTAACGGCAACTCACGATGCTTTGGATTATTTGATGAACAAAGGTTACGACCCTGTTTTCGGAGCACGACCTTTGAAAAGAGTAATTCAGCAAGATGTTTTGAACAAATTGTCTAAAGAAATCTTAGCCGGAAACGTGAACGACGGCGATAGAATTACAATGGATTATTTCCCAGAAACTGGTTTGGTTTTCAGACCGACAGAATAAAACAAATGGTTTCTGATCGAAGCCTAAGAATATATTAAACTAGAAAAACCTCAGCTATTTAGCCGAGGTTTTTAATTTTAATATGGTTTGCAATCTATTTTACATTCACTAGTTCTACATCAAAAATAAGAGTAGATCCTCCAGGAATAGCATCACCCATATCTTGATCCCCATAAGCCAAATCCGAAGGAATATAAAATGTGTATTTAGCGCCTTTGCTCATCAACTGAATACCTTCTGTCCAACCTTTAATCACTTGATCCAAGTGTATATCCACTGGTGCTCCTCCATTTTTGTCGGTAGAGTCGAACACAGTTCCATCCAACAATTTACCAGTATATTTTACTAAAACAACGCTGGTTGCCGTCGGTTTTGTTTTACCGTCACCTTCTTGCAAAACTTCATATTGCAAACCAGAAGCAGTAGTTTTTACATTAGCATTGGTTTTATTCTTTGCAAGAAATTCTAGACCTTTATTCTTGTTCTCACCTGCTTTTGCTGATTCTTGAGACATTTTTTTCTCACCTTGCTTCTGCATAAAATTCTGCAAAAAAGTGTTCATATCTTCAGCGGGCAACAATTTTGGCTTTCCATCCATTTCTTCTTTAATAGCTCTAGCTAAAAGATCTGCATCTACTTTAAAACCTTCTTGCTTCATATTTTGAGCAATGCTCAAACCAATATAATAAGATGCTTTTTGATCATCTGTATATTTGTCAGCACCTTGTTTCTCCTTATGCGCACAAGAAATACTGAATACTGCTAAAACAAATAGCGCTATAGCTTGTTTTTTCATTTGAAAATATTTTATTTAAAATTAACCGTTTGAATAATAGCCGCAAATTTATCATTTAATATACAAACTCCTCTATTTACACTCAATTTTCTATTATTAAGAATCACCGCGAAAAAATACATGTTGACTATTTCTATTAAAAATGTTTTTTTTTATAGATAGCAGAAAACATAATTTGAGGTTATATTTTTTTCAAATCAAATGATCAAAAAGAGTTTTGAAATTTTCAAAGCTATATTTTTATTTTTTTATTAAATTTGGAAAAACTAAAAAAAGCTTTGAAGTTAAATTATTTCTAATAGCATTTAATTTCAAATTACGCAAAAAACTAAAACCTAGAAAACCATGAGAAAAGCAATAAATCTTATTAGCTTTTGTAGTTGCTTGCTGTACAACGCTCAAACTAAAGACAGCATCAGTACACAAAACCAAAAACTTTCTGAATTTAATAATTCTCAAAAAACATTTTTTCAAAATCCTTGGGTAAAACGATCTGTCGCGCCGAGTATTCTATTTGTGGCTTCAGCAGCGACTTGGAACCAACGCGAAAGTATAAGAGAATATCGAAACCGTTATCTTCCCAACTTCAAAGTTCCTTATGATGATTATTTACAATACGCACCAGCAGTAACTGTATATGGACTAAAATTAGCAGGCGTTAAAGGACGGAATAATCTTGGCCGCGCAACGCTTTCATACGCTACAAGTTTAGCAATAATGGGCATTCTTGTCAATACCATCAAATACACTGCAAAGGTCGAGCGCCCAGATGCATCAAAAAACAATTCGTTTCCGTCAGGTCATACCGCCATGGCTTTTACGAATGCAACTTTTTTACATAAAGAATATGGCTTGGTTAATCCTGCTTACAGTATAGCCGGTTATAGCGCAGCAACTTTTACAGGTCTTGGACGTAGTTTTAATAACAGACATTGGTTACCAGATATACTGACTGGCGCTGGCATTGGAATATTATCTACAGAGTTGGGTTATTTTTTCATTAATAAATTTTATAAAAATGATGGTGATAATATTGGAATTTTGAGTCATATACAAGGAGATGAAAACCCTTCTTTTTTAGCATTAAAATCTGGAGCGTCCATCGCAACAACTAACTTTTTAAAACAATCTGGCCTTAGCCAAAAGAAAACTGTCGGTTTCGAAGGAGGATTAGAAGGTGCTTACTTCTTCAGTACAAGTTGGGGCGTGGGAGGAGAGTTTTCTTTTAACACCTTTCCTGTTCGGTCTGTTAAACTACCGACTGACGATCCCGATTTACAAAATCTAAATATCGCTACAGAGTCAATTGGTTTACTCAATGTTTCTGTTGGACCATACTTCGCTCATGACATTACAAAAGATTTGCAGTTAAGGTTAAAAGCAAATGTTGGTTATTCTAAAGCAGCGACTGGAAAAATATTTGCAGAATTTGATGATATGGATGAAAGCCCAACGCAACAAAAATTACATCTTGCAAGTTATATCCCATCCAATGCTTTGCGCATCGGGACTGGTCTCGATTTAACGTATAAATTTTGTGATGAATTAGGAATAACAGCTTATGCAGACTATTATCGTACGTCTTCAAAAATTACATATAAATTTGAAGAGCCCGTGCTTGACGAGATAGAAATGGCGCAAGAACTTAATAATGCTTCGGCTCAAGAAAACATTTCTTACCTGAGTTTAGGACTAAAGCTAACGGCTTATTTTTAAAATAAAAAACGCACTTAAAGTTAATAAGTGCGTTTTTTTTTAGATTAAATTTAATTTAGAAACTTATAATGTCTTTTGGTTATCTATTGGTGTGTAGTCCATAAAAAGACCGACATCCAATTCTATAGATTTTACTTTTTTATTGGACGGAATATTTAAAAGCAACTGTTTTTGATTTTTCTCCCAAACCTCAGGCGTGTAGTGTTTTGATTCTGTTGTGTTATCATCAAATTTTAAAAGCACGTCGAACGGAATCGCAAATCCACCAACATTGTCAATCGTTAAAGCAATCGAGTTATTATTTTGAAAAACCGAATTAATTTTTAAATCAATATAGTAATTGCTGTAAAACCAATTGTTCCAAAACCAATTAAGATTCTTGCCAGAACCTGCATTCATCGAGTTAAAATAATCCCACGGAATTGGATGCTTCCCATTCCAATTGTCCATATAATGATGCAATGCTTTCTTAAATAACACATCACCCAAATAATCTTTCAGCGCTAGATAGGACATCGCCGATTTAACATAAGCGTTTGTCCCGTAACCAGAACCTGAAAGTTGTGACGTCAACGAAATTAATGGTTGATCTTGCTCTGTCGAAGGATCGTTAATCCAACGTTTTACACGAAAATTTTTAAAAAACTTTTCAGCTGCTTCTTTTCCAGAATGATCGATCCCGATGAGATATTCTAAAGTCGTTGCCCAACCTTCGTCCATAAATGCATAACGCGTTTCGTTAATTCCCATGTAAAAAGGGAAATAAGTATGCGCAATCTCGTGATCGGCTGTCAACCTGGCATCTTGAAAATCATCAGGAATACTGGTGTCATTAATCATCATCGGATATTCCATATCAGCGTAACCTTGTATCGCCGTCATTGCATTGTACGGATATTCGACACCTGGCCAGTTTTTGGAAAACCAATCGATGTTGTAACGCATCCAACCTGTATATTGTTCAAAATCTTTAGCGCCAACTTTATAACCAGCTTGCACACTGACGCGTTTTGACTTTAGCTTGACGCTCGATGCATCCCATACATAATGATTACTCAATGCAAATGTAAAATCTGGAATATGATTGGCTTTGAACTTCCAAACATTCCAATCATTTTGCTTAGTTACCAAACCTGACTTCATCTCAGACTCGTTGGCAACATGGATAATTTTGTCAGATTTAAGAGATTCTTGATAACGTTTTAAAAATGTTTTTTGAAGAACTTCTTCTGGATTTAAAAATTCTCCCGTTGACCAAACAACATAATTTTTAGGGGCAGAGATCTCAAAACTATAATCATTAAAATCATTGTAAAACTCTTGTCTATCCGAGTGCGCCAACATATCCCAACCATTGTAATCATCATACACCGAAATTCGCGGATAAGAATAAGCAACATAAAATGTGTTAGGATCGATTTGTCCTTCTCTTCCACTTTCAACAGATAGCGGATATTCCCAGTCGATTTTTATTTCGGATTTAGAATTTGCAGCCAATGCTTTATTTAATTTAACAGAAGTCACTGTTCCAAAATCCGAGCTTAGATCATATTTTTCACCATTTATAATTAATAATTTTATAGTAAGTCCATCGCTTAGATAATCTTTAGAAACGTAACCAGCACGTGGCGATTGCGGTTTATGAACATTATTAACAAATCGAATTGCTAAAGTTTTCAGCTCATCTGGACTGTTATTAGAATACGAAATCGTCTCCGAACCCGATACGATTTTAGTATCGGCATTTACTTTTATTTTAATATCGTAAACGCCTTTGTTTTGCCAATAGTTCTTCCCAGGCTTCCCAGAAACATCACGAGTTCCTTTTTCGTAAGCTTTCTTAATATTTCTAGGCATGTAAAGTTCTTGTGCCGAAACTTGCCACAGCATGGCAACAACTGCAAAACTGCTAATTAACTTCTTCATAAAATCTATTTATCAAGTAACAAAAATAAGATTTTTTATAAGCTTAAAAATCAGAACAAATAATATGGTTTACTAATATAATTTTGCGCTTTTTAAAACCAATTAACATTAAATACTGTTGTAAAAACAGCTGTCAAACAAGTTTATTATTAATTAAATTAATTTTTTAATGAAAATTTATCAAATAAAAAATAGTTTTTCGTGAATTTACAATATATTTAGCGCCGTTAATTTTATTTTGACAAAAGACGATTAAAGCTAATAACATTAACAAACTTTTAAAATAAATCAAGAAAAATAAAAAGGAACCTAACTTAAAAATGAAATATATGACAACAAAATTCTATGCCTTAGCATGTGTATTGGCATTATGAAGTGCAAACGCACAGTCTAAAAGAATCTTCCGCACCAGCAATGCTCCGCAGAAAAGAAGTTTTTCTCAGAATTCTCCCTTTAACTTGGAGGCTAATAAAACTAATGGAACGCAATTGCTCTTAAGTAAAATCTAGATGGTAAATTTGTAGAATCCGAAAAAACCTGGACAAGACTTTCATCATTACAATATTAGAACGATTCTTATGTAATTGATGAAAACAATTTTTTAGGCATGGGATTTAATGACTGGACACCTGTTAACATATTATACGAGATGTTATCTGGTGAACCTCATCCATATGTAGAAAAGACAAATGGTCAAAATATTATCGTCTACGGAGATAATATTATGGAACAACAGAAGTATTTTCGACAGCTAATGTCAATATTTTCCCAAATCCTGCAACCGATCTTATCAACTTCAAAAATGCGGATAAAGTTTCAAGAACAGAAATCTACAATACTGCGGGACAGATTGTAATCTCAACAACAGACAAAGAAATCAATGTAAGAAAACTTGCGAAAGGAACTTACATTGTAAAACAAATCTTAACGGACGGAAGTGCAGCAAGCAGCAAGTTTATTAAGAAATAACAAATAAGAAAGGCTATCAGATTTGATAGCCTTTCTTTTAATATTAAATATCTTTTTCTTCGAGAGATTTTATAAGATTCGATTTCATTTTTGTAAAAGCATAATCTTTAGCTTCTGCAAAGGATAAGCGATATTTTTTATCAAAATCTTGTAACTCGTTCGGAAAGTCCATCAAAAGCTTATCATAAAATTTATCCAAAACCTCATCGTTTGGCATTTTGTACGAAATTTTAATTTGGAATCGTCTTAATAAAGCAATATCAATAATCTCGGGATGATTGGTCGCAGCTATCAAAAGTGCTTTGTCTGGAAAATTATCCACCAACTGTATCATCGCATTCACCAATCGTCGCATTTCCCCAACATCGTGATCGTCGTTGCCGCGAGATTTTCCTAAATGATCGAACTCATCCAAAAATAAAACCGCTTTGTCGCGTTCAGCTTTTTCAAAAACGAGTTTTAGATTTTTTGCCGTTTCACCAATTCTGGCAGACACAAAAGTGCTGAGGTCAAGAATCATCAAAGGCTTGTTAAGTTGCGTTGCAATTGCTTTCGCCGTCATCGTTTTGCCACAACCAGAATGTCCAGACAAGAGCAATTTGTTATTGACAGGAAGATTGTATTTTCGGAGTTCGTCGATGTATTTATATTCTTTTAGAAGTTGAAGAAGTTCGTCTCTATTAGCTTCTTTCAGAACAACATCGTCCAAGGTAACTTGTTCTCGATCAAAAATTACAAGGTCTAAAATATTCATTTACAAAATCAAAAATATTGCGCATTTAACAAGTTATAAAGATACGTAATTTCAAGGTTTAGAATTCCGAAACTTACAGGTTTAGTTTTAACATTCTTTCGTTTATTGTTATAGAAAATAAAAAAAGACAGCCGAAACTGCCTTTAAAAAGTGTTTAATCTAATAAACTTAATTCTTTGTAAACGTCAATGTGTGGCCGGCTTGCGTTATGTCAAAACTCTTCTTGTCTTTTGCAAATTTGAAACTAATTTCTGCCATTTCAAAAACAAAAACATTGTCGCCATTATAACTTAACGGAAACGCAGGTTGATCTCCCAATTTTGCCATTAAATTTCCACCGTCAGCTGATAACACAAACTTAACAGGAACTTGTTTACTGCTAAAAGAGCCAGTGTAATCACTAATATTTATTTTTTCGGTAGCTTTTGCAGCATCCATTTTAAAAACATTATTTGACAGATTAACATCTGGAAGATTTCCTTTAGGATCAAGGCTTACCAACGTTATTTCTTTGGTTGTTGGCGCTTTGAAAGTCCATTCTGTATTTCTTCTCCAAACATCAACTGGCAGATTAACTGCTTGAGTCGTTCCGTCTTTATACTTGACTTCCATCGTAACAGGCATCGCCATTTTTTCTAAATTAGAAATCGAAATCATTGCCCCTTGCGCAGCATCGTTATTTACATATTTAACATTGGTAATCGCTTGATCCAACTTCCAATTATTCTGGATCCAGCTTCTCCAGAACCAACCCAAATCTTCACCAGCAACATTCTCCATCGTTCTGTAGAAATCGTCTGGCGCAGGATGTTTAAACGCCCAACGATCAACATATTCTCTAAAAGCTTTATCAAAACGTTCGGCACCCAAAACATTATCACGCAAAACCTTTAACGCTGCACCTGGCTTATAGTAAAGCAATGCCCCAATACTTGCTTCTCGCATATTATCTGGCGCAGTATCAACTGGTTCTAGACGTTCATTAAACAAGAAATTTGTCATATTTCTAATACTCGGGTTTTTGTAATATTCTCCTTTATTAAACGCTTGCGTCGAAAGGTCATTAATAAATGTGTTGAAACCTTCGTCCATCCAACCATGTTTACGCTCGTTAGAACCAACAATCATCGGAAACCAAGTATGACCAAACTCGTGATCGGTCACACCCCAAAGATTACTCCCCTTTGCGGTATATTCACAGAAAACAATCCCTGGATATTCCATACCGTTGGTAATCCCTGCAACGTTAACCGCAGCCGGATAAGGAAACTCAAACCACTGTTTAGAATAATGTTCTATAGAAGCTTTTGTATATTCTGTCGAACGCGACCAAGCATCCTGACCATCACTTTCTACTGGATAAGCCGAAATTGCTAGGGATTTTTTTCCCGATGGCAAGTTGATTCTCGCTGCATCCAAAATAAACGCCGAAGACGCCGCAAATGCAAAATCGCGACTTTGGTTCATTTTGAATTTCCAAGTTTTTGTTCCTGTACTTTTCGTAGCCGTATTTGCTTCCGCCGCCGAACGAATTGTCACCGTCTTTTCGCTATTTGCTGCTTCGTTCCATTTTTTATTTTGTTCGGCAGTGTATACATCTTTTTGATTTAATAATTCACCAGAACCAACAACATAAAGATTATTAGGTGCCGTGATACTAACATCAAAATTTCCGTATTCTAAATAAAATTCAGACGGCCCAAGATATGGTATTGTGTTCCAACCTCTAAGATCATCATACACTGCAACACGCGGATACCACTGCGCAATTGTGAAAATTTTACCGTTTTTAGTTTGTAAAACGCCCATTCTGTCCGCACCATTTTCTGGCGAAATAAAAGAATATTCAATAGTAATTTTAGCGTTACCTCCATTAGCTTTTAATTCTTTTGGGAAATCAACTTGCATTTGCGCATCGTTAATCGTGTATTTAGCGTCCTTCCCGTCCACTTTAACAGATTTAATCGTATAACCTCCATCAAAAGTAGAACTACTAGAACCGTATCTCGAATTAGTTGTCGGAATCATCGAACTTCCACGAGAATCTTTTTTAAATAAATTTTGATCCAATTGAAACCAAATAAATTTCAGAGCATCAGGACTATTGTTGGTATAAGAAACTTCTGCCGAACCAGTAAATTTATTCTGCGTATCATCTAAAGTAATATTCAGATTATAGTTAACCGCTTGTTGCCAATATTTAGGTCCCGGTTGCCCGCTTGCTGAACGGAATTCGGTGCCGTTTGTTGTATAGAAAGGTTCTTTAAAAACATCTTTATAATCGTAATTCCCACTTTGTTGAGCCAAAACATTTGCGCTAAACAGAAATGTCGCCGCGATTGCAATGCTTGATAAAAATTTAATTTTCATTAAAATATTTTAAAATTGGTTGATTAAAACTTATGATTGTTACAAGAACGACCTCTAGCAAAGTTATAAATAAAAAACTTCTCCATTTCTGAAGAAGTTTTTATTTTTATTTTAGAAACCTAAATTATCCGTTCTTTTTAGCTTTGATCATCGCTTCTAGCATATCCCACATTTCTGTTGGGATTTGGTCGAGCATATTAAATTGTCCTGCGCCTTGCAACCACTCGCCGCCGTCGATAGTAATAACTTCGCCATTAACATAAGCCGAAAAATCTGAAACTAGATAAGCAGCTAAATTCGCTAATTCTTGATGATCGCCAACGCGACGCAATGGTACTTTTTTGGTCATATCGAATTTCTCTTGTAAATCTCCCGGAAGCAATCTATCCCAAGCACCTTTGGTCGGGAATGGTCCTGGCGCGATGGCATTACTACGGATTCCGTATTTTGCCCACTCAACTGCCAAACTTCTTGTCATCGCCAAAACTCCTGCTTTTGCAGTAGCTGACGGAACAACATAAGCCGAACCAGTCCACGCATAAGTCGTTACAATATTAAGAACAGTTCCTTTAGTTTTAGAATCGATCCAGTGTTTCCCGATAGAAAGTGTACAGTTTTTGGAACCTTTCAAAACGATGTCGATAATCGTGTCAAATGCATTTGCAGAAAGTCTTTCAGTTGGACTGATAAAGTTACCCGCCGCATTGTTAAGCAAAATATCAATCTTGCCAAATTCTTTTAGCGCTGCTTCTTTCATTGCTTCGACCTCATCGTAATTTCTAACATCGCAAGCAACTGCAAGGACTTTTCCGCCAGTTTCGGCTTCGAGTTCTTTTGCTGTGTTTTGAAGTTTTTCAAGGTTACGAGATGTTATTACAACCTTAGCTCCTAATTGTAGGAAATATTTGGTCATGGCTTTTCCTAAACCACTTCCACCACCTGTAACGATGGCAACTTTATCTTTTAATGCGTCTTCGCGAAGCATTGGTTCTGCATAATTCATAAAATGTATTTATAATTTTGAAGTTTAAAGTTATGAATATTTCTTCGATCTGTGAGGATTTCTATTATTCGACAAATAGTGTTTCGGGGCAGAATCTGCGCCCCGAGCTGAGTGGAGCTCATTTTGTGGAGCGCAGCGGAGCAAAATAGCGGGAACGGAGCGCGGAAAAGGCGCCCAAATAAATTTTGTTTTATACATTTGATTAAAAATATATCCGCAAATTATGAAGCAACGCCTAAATATGCCGACTGTCGCGCCTGCAGCTTACAAAGCAATGATCGCATTGGATGCAACAATGTCAACATTTTTCCTAAACAACACTCAAAAAGAATTGATCAAAATAAGAGCGTCTTAAATTAATGGTTGTGCCTTTTGCATCGATATGCACACAAAAGATGCCTTAAAATGTGGCGAAACACCACAACGAATTTTTCTGTTAAACGCATGGTGGGAAACGACTTTGTAAACCGAAGAGGAAAAAGTGATGCTGAAAATGACAGAGGAAACTTACCAAAACGCAAAAAAATTATTTGATAACAAACAAATTGCAGAGATCATTATGGCAATCAACATCATTAAAGCTTGGAACCGAATTGGTATTAGCAAGCATTTGCAAATTCCAAAGTAATTTTTTTCTTAATTAATACGAAAATCATCTTGATTAAATTCTTGGTGTTTTTTTTTATTTTGTTGATTTTAAAAACCCTAAAGCTAAAAACGTTTGCGCCAAAACATAAGTGAACATCACGAGAAAGCCTAATATTTTAGAAGGATTTACAAATAAATTAATGGCCAAAACTGAATCTGAAATCACAAAGAAAACCGCTCCTATAATGAGTAAAATTTGTTTGGTTTTGAGACTGAAATACAACATCCCCGAAATACAAAGTGCATATAAAATAACAGGAATTTTCATATCGCCTAAATGCGGAAACAAGAAAATGAGAAACGTAAAAAGGTAAACTATAATTAAAGGAAGACTCCACAAAGCTTTAGAAATCGACAACTTTTTAAGACAAAAAATGTAGCAAATATGTGCCAATAGAAAACTTCCTAAACCCGCAATAAAACCCCAATCAAAAAGTAAAAACACATCGCCAAACCATGATAAAATAAGGCCTGCGATAAAGAGGTTTTGTTTTGGTTGATTCGACTTCTGACTTGCCAACCAGTAAAAAAATAAAAGCAAAGGCATTAACAAAGTTTTGGAGAACAAGCGCAATGGCTCCTTCTCCAAAACGATGAACAATAAATCACCGATGAATACCAATCCTAAGATCAGCAAAGTGATTCGTGATTTCTTATCTATCAAACTCCAATCTTTCGCCATGTTTTTCTTCTGAGAAAACGCCGTTATCGTATGCCAAATGACCATTGATAAAGGTTTGGATAATTTTAGATTTTAGATTTGTACCTTCTAACGGACTCCAACCACATTTGTACAAAATATTGTCTTTCTCGATTGTCCACGGATTGTCCATGTCTACCAAAACCAAATCCGCTTTGTAACCTTCTTTTACAAAACCTCTTTTATCAACCTCGAACAAAATCGCAGGATTGTGGCACATCTTCTCCACCACTTTTTCTAAAGAGATCTTTCCTTTGTGGTAATTTTCTAACATAATCGGTAAAGAATGCTGCACCAAAGGCGCTCCAGATGGACAACTTGTGTATAGATTTTGTTTTTCTTCCCAAGTATGTGGCGCGTGGTCGGTTGCAATAACGTCGATTCGGTCATCCAAAAGCGCTTCCCAAAGTCCATCTTTGTCAGCCTGAGTTTTCACCGCCGGATTCCATTTGATCAAAGAACCTTTGGTTTCGTAATCGTCATTGGTAAATGTCAAATGATGAACACAAACTTCCGCAGTAATTTTTTTATCCTTTAAAGGAATATCATTTCGGAACAAAGCCGTTTCTTTAGCCGTTGATAAATGGAAAATATGCAATCTTGCACCCGTTTTTTGCGCCAACTCGATTGCTTTTGAAGAAGATTTGTAACAGGCTTCTTCACTTCTTATCAAATGATGAAATTTTACAGGTATATCGTCTCCATATTCGGCTTTATACTTTTCAGTATTCGCTTTTATGGTGTCTTCATCTTCGCAATGAACGCAAATTAACATTTTGGTTGAACTAAAAATTTTCTCCAAAGTCTCGGGATTGTCCACCAACATATTTCCTGTTGAAGACCCCAAAAACAATTTGATTGCCGACACATTTTTTGGATTTGTTTTTAAAACTTCTTCCAAATTATCGTTTGTTCCGCCCATCGAAAACGAATAATTGGCATAAGATTTCTCGGCGCCCAATTTGTATTTTTCTTCCAATAATTCTTGTGTAACCGCGTTCGGTACTGTATTCGGTTGATCAATAAAACTGGTTACACCGCCAGCAATCGCCGATTTGGATTCCGAAGCGATATCGCCTTTATGCGTCAATCCTGGCTCGCGGAAATGCACTTGGTCATCAATGACACCTGGCAAAAGATATTTCCCAGTTGCATCAATCACTTTGTCCGCTTCGGATTCGGGAATATTTTTAGCAATCTTTGAAATTAAATCATTTTCGATTAGCAAATCACTTTCGAAGATTTGACCTTCGTTGACGATTTTAGCATTCTTGATAAGACTTTTCACTTTTATTTATTTAGATATTAAATTTCAGATTATAGACATCAGATAAAAATCTTGGCTCTTGATTCTTAGTTCTGTACTCAACACTACAAATTTAGAATATTTAAAAAGATTTATTTAGCTAAATTGCTTCTTTAAAACTAATTAATGTTAATCAAAAAAATATCCTTAGCACTGGGAATCGCTATTACAGGTTTAACCAACGCTCAAAAAATGGAAAACCTTGTCAAATTTGTCAATCCATTAATTGGCACCGAAAAAATGGGACACACCTATCCTGGCGCAACAACGCCTTTTGGAGCTGTGCAACTAAGTCCTGAAACCGATTCGATTTCTTATGAGCTAAACGGCAAATACAATGGCGAAGTTTACAAATATTGTGCAGGTTATCGCTACGAGGACAAAACGATAACAGGTTTTAGCTCGACGCATTTTAGTGGAACAGGTCATTCGGATTTGGGCGATTTTTTAGTGATGCCAACTGTTGGCAAACTTCAATTAAATCCAGGAACGGCGGACAAACCTGAGTCAGGTTACAGAAGTCGCTTTTTGCACAATACCGAAGTTGCCGAAGCGGGATATTACAAAGTAAAATTGGATGACTATAATATTTTGGCAGAAATGACGGCTACAACGCGTGTTGGCGTGCAGCGTTATACTTTCCCAAAATCGGATCAAGCGCATATCATCTTAGATTTGATGGCTGGAATCTACAATTATGATGGCAAAAATGTTTGGACCTATGTTCGTGTCGAAAACGGAAATACCATCACCGGTTATCTTCAAACCAACGGTTGGCCGCGTACACGAACCGTTTATTTTGTCATGAAATTTTCAAAACCTTTTAAATCTTACGGTCAAAAGAATTTTGACGGAAAACAAGTTTATGGCGTATTTTGGAGAAAATTTGACCCAACTAAAAACTTCCCCGAAATCGCTGGCAAAAATCTGAAAATGTATTTTGATTTTGACACTCAAGAAAATGAAGCTATCGAAGTACAATTGGCAATTTCGCCAGTTAGCCAAGCCAATGCTTCGAACAATTTAAAACAAGAGGTTGGCAATCTTTCCTTTAACCAAATAAAAGAAAAAGCCCAACAAGATTGGAATAAAGAACTTAATCGAATTGTGATAAAATGCTCTGACACTGAGAAAACGAATTTCTTCACGGCGATGTACCACACTTTTATCAATCCAACGACTTATATGGATGTCAATGGCGAGTACAAAGGACTTGAGCAAAACGTTCACAAAGCCGATGGATTCACAAACTATACTACTTTTTCACTTTGGGATACGTACCATGCTTTGCATCCTTATTTCAATATTGTTCAGCCAAAACGAAATAATGATATGGTCAAATCGATGATGGCACATCACGATCAATTTTCGTTAAAAATGTTCCCAATTTGGTCGCACTATGCCAACGAAAACTGGTGTATGAGCGGTTATCACAGCGTTAGCGTTGTTTCGGACGCGATGATCAAAGATAATTATTCAGGTGATGCAAAAGCGGCTTTGTTGGCTTGCGTTGCAACAGCAGACAACCGTGACTAAGAAGGCATTTGCGAGTATATCGACAAAGGTTTTATCTCAACAGAGAAAAATGGAACTTCGGTTTCTAACACTTTGGAATATGCCTATGACGATTGGGCAATTGTGTAATTAGCGAAACATTTGGGCGAAACGGAAATTTATAATCAATTCATCAAACGCTCTGAAAACTGGAGAAATGTTTATGATAAAAGTGCAGGTTTTATGCGTCCAAAATTAGCAAACGGAATTTTTAAAAAAGATTTTGATGCTTTGGAAACACATGGACAAGGCTTTATCGAAGGAAATTCTTGGAACTAGAGTTTCTTCTTTCCGCAAAATCCAAAAGGTTTAATAGAAGCGATGGGTGGCAAAAAGAAATTTGGCGAAAAACTGAATGAACTTTTCAGCATGCATTTGCCCGACAAATTCTTTGCAGATACTGAAGACATCACAAGAGAAGGAATTATCGGCGGTTACGTTCATGGAAACGAACCTGCACATCATGTTGCTTATCTTTACAATTTTGCCGATCAAGCTTGCAAAACACAGCAACAAGTTCGTCATATTTTGGAAATGCAATACAAAGCAACACCTGATGGCTTGGGCGGAAATGATGACACGGCACAAATGAGTGCTTGGTATATTTTGAGCTCGCTTGGTTTTTATCCAGTGGCGCCAGTTTCCGAAGATTATTCGATTGGAAGTCCTGCGGTTGATCATGCGATTTTAAATTTAGAAAATGGAAAATTTTTTGAAATCGAAGCAATTAATCAACGTCCAAAGAATGTTTATCTAGAAAAAGTTTTACTCAACGGAAAAGAAATCAAAGACTTTATTTTAAAACATGCCGAAATTGTAAAAGGCGAGAAATTAATTTTTTACATGTCGTCGAAACCAAAAAATAAAGTTTCGGAAATTCAATAATAACTTACATTTGCAAAAAATTTTCAGTTTTGTATAAGAAACTTTTAACGCAAACATTAATCTACGGCATCGGCGCTATTGCACCGAGGATTATTTTGTTTATCCTAAATCCGCTTTTGATTTACAAAATTCCGAATGAAGGTTTTGCGATGTTTACGCAGCTTTATGCCATCATTTCTTTCGTAAACATTGTTTTATCTTTTGGATTTGAAACCGCTTATTTTAGATTTTCAGCCGAAGAAGGTCAAGAGAAAAAAACGTTCAATACGTCGTTTTGGTTTTTGTTTGGAACCTCAACTATATTTTTAATTCTGTGTTATATTTTTAATCAACCAATAGCAGATTATTGGGGCTACAGCAATAACCCAGAATACATCCGATGGTTTGCATTAATCGCTTTTTTTGACACACTTTTAGTTATCCCTTTTGCATGGCTTAGGTTTAATAACATGCCGATAAAATACTCGGTGGTTCGTGTAATTCAGTCCGTATTTCAAGCGGTCTTTACAGCGGCACTTTTCTTTTGGATTCCAGAAAGTTTTTCAAAAAATTTGGGACTAAATCACAATGTAGACTTCCCTTTCTTTAGTAATCTAGTTGGAAGTGTTTTAGGTTTCATTCTACTTTTACCTATTATTTTAAAAGTTAGATTCCAATTTGTTGTTCCGATTTTTAGAAGAATGATTAAATATTCTTTCCCATTAATGTTAGCTGGTCTTGCCTTTATGGTCAATGAAAATTTTGACAAAACCATACAACGAAACCACATCTCCGAGGTCGAAGCTGGTGCTTATGGTGGTTGTTATAAATTGGCTGTTTTGATGACACTATTTGTAACAGCTTATCGAATGGGAATCGAGCCTTTTTTCTTTAAACAAATGGACAAAGGCGATGCCACCAAAACATACGCAAAAGTTGCGGAATATTTTGCATTCTTTGCATCAATTGTCGCACTCGGAATTATCGCAAATATTTCTTGGTTAAAAATAATGTTTATCCCAAACAAATCTTATTGGATTGCGATTGACATCATTCCGATAATCGTTATTGCTAACCTTTGTTTCGGGATTTACTATAATTTTTCGACTTGGTACAAAGTCACAGACAGAACAGGCGTTGGTACAATTATCTCGTGGCTCGGCGCAGGGATAAACATTGGGTTAAATTATCTAGCGCTAATGTATTATCACAGTATGATTGGATCAGCATGGGCAACTTTTGGAGCATACGTTGTCATGATGATTACATCTTATCTTCTTGGGCAAAAGTATTATCCAATCCCTTACCGAATGAAGAAAATGAGTTTTGTACTATTACTTTTGTGCGTATTCAGCTTTGTTATTGTTAAATATTTGGATTATAATATTTGGCTAAGTAACAGCCTATTCATTGTCTTTTTAGCGATTGTTCTTTATAGCGAAAAAGATATGTTTCTTTCAAAACTTCGTCGTAAGAAAATTTAATTATTCTAAAATACAATGCATTACTAAATATTAAAGCTGTAAACTTGCTTTACAAAACTTATATTTTTACATTTGGCGAATTGTCAAAAACATATAAAAATTACTAACTAAAACAAAACACTCTTTTATAATGAAAATTATTGTTCCAATGGCTGGACGGGGTTCTAGACTTCGTCCACACACATTAACTGTTCCTAAACCTCTTATCCCAATTGCAGGAAAACCAATCGTACAAAGATTAGTTGAAGACATCGCAAAAGTAGCAGGTGAAAAAATTGACGAAATTGCATTTATTATTGGGGATTTTGGGCCAGAAGTTGAAGCTTCTTTGGTTAAAATTGCTGAAAACCTAGGTGCAAAGGGAAGTATCTATACACAAGATGAACCTCTAGGAACTGCTCATGCTATTAAATGTGCTGAAAATTCTATGCAAGGTAATGTTGTCGTAGCTTTTGCAGATACACTTTTCCGTGCAGACTTCCAATTAGACACCAATTCTGACGGTGTTATTTGGGTTAAAAAAGTTGAGGATCCATCAGCTTTTGGCGTTGTAAAATTAGATGAATATGGCTTTATTACCGACTTCGTTGAGAAGCCACAACAATTTGTTTCAGACTTAGCAATTATCGGTATTTATTACTTTAATAGTGCAGAAAAATTAATGTCTGAAATCAACTATATCATGGATAATGGTATTAAAGAAGGTGGCGAATATCAATTAACGACAGCTTTAGAAAACCTTCGTCAAAAAGGCGCTAAGTTCTCTTTAGGAAAAGTTGATGATTGGATGGATTGTGGTAACAAAAATGCAACTGTCGAGACCAATGGCAAGATTCTTCGATACGAGAAAGAGTCGATGGGGCAATTCCCAAGTTCTGCAAAAATCGAAAGTTCTCTAATTATTCCTCCTTGTTTTATTGGTGAAAATGTGGAGATTAGTAATTCCAAAATTGGACCTAATGTTTCTCTAGGAAACGGGACAAAAGTTATCAACTCAAACATTGACAATTCATTAATCCAAGAAAAAACGGTTATCGATCATGGCAACCTTTCTAACTCTATGATTGGCAACTCTGCGCAATATTATGGTGTAGCAAGAGAAATTTCTTTGGGCGATTATTCGGTATTGGATTTCCTTTCGAAAGATTAAAAAAATAATCATATAACTTTTTGAGATCTAGCGTCTAATTATTTTTAGAAGTTAGATCTCAAAATATTTTATAGCCTGTTGGCGTTAATTTTGCAAAGCCTATCTAAAATTTAGAAAATGAAAAATTTAGGAATCATCATATTTTCAGCGATTGCGCTAACCTCTTGTCACACTCAAAAAACTGTTACAGAAAGCAATTCTACACCGATAAGCACTACAGAACCTATCAAATCTAATTCGGCATTTTTTAATAAAGTAACCGAAAAGGCAACTTTTGAACAAGTAAAAATCAATAGCAAAATTAATGTTGAAAACGGAAGTTTTATTCCGACACTTAATGCAACTATTTATATTGAAAATGGTCAAAAAACATGGATGAATTTGACGGCTTTATTTATTAATGTTGCTCGAGGTATTGCGACGCCTGAAGGTGTAAAGGGTTATGAATCCTACAACAAAACTTATATCGATTCAGATTTTTCTTATTTAAATAATCTTTTAAAAGTCAATTTTATTGATTATCAAGCCTTGCAAAATTTAATCTTAGGAAAAACTTTTATTCCAATTAACGAAAAAGATTTTGAATTAACTCAAAACGCTCAAGGTTATACTTTATCGTCTAAAAATAATATTAAAATAAATGTCGACGGTAAGAAAACGGAATACACAGTAAAAAGTGATTATTCTAGTGAATTTAATTTAACAAAAGTTACGCTTAATAATTTAAGCAATCAAGATCAACTTGAAGTTTATTATAACAATTGGGAAAATTTTGAAGGAAATTCGTTCCCAAAAAACGTTAAAATAATTATAAAAGCTAAGAAAACAGACCAAATATTAATCGAAAACACGAAATTTGATTTTTCCAAAATGGCAACGCCATATTCGGTGCCAAATAATTATAAAAAGACCGCGATTAAATGATAAAGAAGATTAGTTTTTTACTAAGCATTTTATTTTTCGGAAGCATTTTCGGCCAAAATACAAAAGAACAGCTACAGAAGCAAAACGCTGAAATTAAGAAGCAAATCGCAAACATTAACGCAGATTTAGCTAAGACTAAAAACGAATCAAAATTGTCGTTAGCATACCTTAATGCTGTTAATCAAAAAATTTCTCTTAGAGAAAAATCTTACAACAACACTCAAAAAGAAAAGCGCTTTATAGAAGATGACATCTATAGATCTCAGCTTGAAATCAACAAAAACAAACGCGAACTCGGAAAATTGCGCGAAGATTACGCTGCAATTTTGGTAAAAGCATACAAAAACAAAGGCGTACAGAATAAAGTAATCTTTATCCTTTCATCAAAAAGCATGGGAGAAGCTTTGCGTCGTATCCAGTATTTAAAACAATATTCGGAATATCAACAACGTAAAGCTGCGGAAATCAACGACAAAGCAAACGAAATTCAAAAAAACATTGCTAAAAAACAAAAAGCTGTTGGTGAAAAGGACAATCTTCTCCTTAACCAAAAGAAAGAACTAGCAACTATCGAAATTGAAAGAGGTCAAAAGGAGGCGCTTCTTGCTGAATTTAAACAAAACGAAACAAAATTAACCGCCGAGTTAAAACAAAAACAAACGCAACAAAAATCTTTAGAAGGTCAAATTCGAGCTATCATTAATGAAGAAATTCGTGTAGCCAAAGCCAAAGCGGAAGCTGAGAAAAAGGCAGAAGAAGAACGTAAACGTCAAGCAATGATTGCTGCGGCTAAAGAAAAAGCCAGAATTGACGCAGAAAATAAAGCTAAAGCCGAAGCTCTAGAGAGAGAACGTAAAGCCCTAGAAGAGGAAACTCGTAAAGCAAGAGAGTTGGCTGTTAAAAAAGCTGCGGATGAGAAAAAACGAGCTGACGAAGCTGCCAAAGCAGAGTCTGACGCCAAAGCGGAAGCTCGAAGAATAATTGCAGAAAAAGAAGCTAACGAAGCAAAAGCTAGAGCCAAAGCGGCGGAAGATCGTCTAGCTGCTGCGAAAGCGGCAGAAGCTGCCCTTGACAAGAAAAAAGACGAGGAAAAACAGGCTGTCGAAACCAAAACAATGAAGGCGTTTGGCGTTGGTAGCGTAACAGCTGGTAGCAACTTTGCTGAGAGTAAAGGAAGAATTGGTTTCCCAGTAGAGAGAGGAAATATCACACATCGTTTTGGACGCCAACAGCACCCTGTATTTAAAAATATTTGGGAAGAAAACAATGGTATTAAAATCGCTGTAAGTGCTGGTACAAAAGCACGCTGCGTATTCCCAGGTGTGGTATCAACTGTTATTGTTGACGGCGGAACCAAAACTGTTATGGTAAAACACGGCAATTATTTTACTGTATATTCTAATCTTTCTAACGTGTATGTAAAATCTAACCAAACTGTTTCTGCGGGAACACAAATTGGAGAGATTACAACAAGTCTAGATGGTTCTTACACATTAGATTTCCAAATTTGGAATGGGACAAGTCCAGTCGATCCGATGGGTTGGGTATCATATTAAAAAATAATGTAACTTTGTCAAATCAAAAAACGTAAAAAATGTATCATTCATTAGCCATATTAGCTATTTCTTGGCAACACATCTTAATCGTTGCTCTAGTTCTTTTACTATTATTCGGAGGTAAAAAAATCCCTGAATTGATGAAAGGTTTAGGCTCAGGAATTAAAGAATTCAAAGATGCTGTAAAAGAGGAAGACAAAAAGCCTGATAACAATAATTCTGCGACTAACAACTAGCAAATGAATTTTGTAGAAAAGGCTTGGGATATCTTTAATCAGTCGATTAAGGACTATCATCAATTAGACCACGTCGATACTTTAGAAAACAATCCGTTCCAAACTTCAAGCTTGGAACATTTTTTGTATACAAAGAATTGGATTGACACCGTACAATGGCATTTGGAGGATATTATCCGTGATGAAAATATCAATCCGGTTGACGCTCTACAACTAAAACGTCGTATCGATTCCTCTAATCAAAAAAGAACAGATTTAGTAGAAAACATTGATGATTGGTTCCTGGAGAAGTTCAAAAATATTACTCCGAAAAATGATGCAAAAATTAATTCTGAAACATTAGCTTGGGCTATTGACAGGTTATCGATTTTAGCATTAAAAATATACCACATGAATCAAGAAGTTATCCGAGATGACGCTTCCGCTGAGCATGTTGCCAAATGTTCTGCTAAGTTAAATGTACTTTTAGAACAGAAAAAAGACCTCATGACTGCGATAGACCAATTGCTAATTGATATTGAAAACGGTGATGTTAAGATGAAAACGTATAAGCAGATGAAAATGTATAATGACGAATCTCTTAACCCAATCTTATATCAAAAAGTACAAAAAAAATGATTCGCGGGGTTGGATTTTTATTACTCATATTTTCTTTAGGACTTAGCTCATGCTCGACAGAGACAGGCTTCTATGCAGAAAATACTTTTTCGTCAGATTTACCTTTGGCTACCGAAAGAAATGTTTCTCCGGAAAGAATTACTTATAGTTCTACAATATCTAATTTGGTGTCGACTTTTCCGAAGTTTAAAAATGTTGCGGTTAATAATCAAGTAAGAGAGTTAAAGCAAAATTTGACAAATTATCTTTACGCTATCCAAACGTCTAATGCTAAAGAAAAAAAGAAATCCTTAAAATCTTTCGAAGACAATTACAAAAGCATCCAAAAACTTAGAAAGTATCTTAAAAGCGATGACGATCAAGTCCTTAACCGATATCTAGTTAAAATTAAAACTAATGTTAGTCTTTTGGAGGCTGTTGAAAAAAGCGAATCGCAAACTACAATTAGCTCCAACTAATAAACTTTCTTTAACACATGCTCAAAATTCAAGCTGAAGCACATGTACCGACAGAATTGGGCAACTTCAGAATCGTAGCTTTTTCTGATCGCGACGACGATTGGATGCCTCATATGGCGATTATTGCTAACAATACAGATTTTTCTAAAGCGGTTAATATAAGATTCCATTCAGAATGTATAACGGGTGAAGTTTTCCACTCTTTAAAATGTGAATGTGGACCTCAGCTAGATGCTGCACTTTCTTATATTGAAAAAAATGGTGGCGTTGTTGTATACCTGAGACAAGAAGGTAGAAATATTGGCATCATCAACAAGCTTAAAGCTTACGCATTGCAAGAAAAGGGTTTTGACACCGTCGAAGCCAATCTAAAACTAGGACTTCCAGCAGATGGAAGAAAGTTTGATGTTGCGATAGAAATTTTAAATATTTTAGGAATTAAAGAGGTCAACTTAATGACCAACAATCCAGAAAAATTAAAATATGTTGAGGAAAGTAATATCAAACTAAACTCACGTATCCCATTACAGATCAAGGCGAATGAAAACAGTTCTTCTTATCTTAAAACAAAAAAAGAATTCTTCGGTCATCTTCTTAACGACAAAGATTTATAAATAAAAAAGCGAGAAGTTAATTTCTCGCTTTTCTGTTTATTAAGTTTTAATTTATTTTAAATCAACTACTTTAGAATCATCAATTTTGTAACGCTGGATAACTTCGTCATAACTCATTTTTGATAATTTATTGGTTGTACCTTTACCAAACTCAGCAGGAACAAGCACCACTCTGAATGTTTGATTTGAAGCAAACTCAGGCAAAGTAAATGATGCATTTGTTCCACCTAAATACAAAGTAAAATCATTAACTGAAAAATCGTAGTTATAATCAACTTCGTCCCCATTTTGCAGATAAATCGTTGTTGGTACTGGTTCCCAAATTGGTTTCCCATTAGTTAGTGTTCCACTTTGATGATAGACAACAACATAATCTTGATCTAGCATAGGTTTTGTAAAACCTTTATTATAAGAATAATTGTTATTAGCTGTAAAATTAACACCCTTAACATCATATACTTGTGGATAATCAACAGGCGTTGGAACTTCTTGGATTACCTCTCTATCTGTTGTACAGCTAACTACTGTCCCAAAAGCAAAAAGAAATAATGCTGATATAGTCAAATACTTTTTCATAGTTTCAAAATTTATTCGTTAAAAAATTGGTCGCAAAATATGTACCACAAATCTTTTTTAATAAAAAATGAAGGTATATCTTTATACTCACTTAATTTTTAGATAAGGAAAAAATGAAAAGGTTAATTCTAGCAGTCACAATTTTTGGTTCAATTTTTAATAAAGCGCAATATGTTCCCAAAAATATTAGCGAAGATGATACAAAGAAGGCGAAAGAATGGGTCGACAAAACCTACAATCAACTTTCTGAAGACCAAAAGCTGGGACAACTTTTTATTGTGGCTTTGTACACTAACAGAGGCATTGATCACATCCAAGAAATTAGAAATTTAGTAACCAAAGAACAAATCGGCGGACTTATCTTAATGCAAGATGATGCTGCGATGGAAATAAATTTGGTTAACGAATTTCAATCAAGATCCAAAGTACCAATGATGATCGGTATTGATGCTGAATGGGGACTTTTCCAAAGAATTGCGAAAGCTTACAAATTCCCTTGGGCAATAACATTGGGAGCTATTCAAGACGAAAAGCTAGTCTATGACATGGCAGCCAAAATCGCCGCTGACTGCAAACGAATGGGAATTAATTGGGATTTCGCGCCAGTAGTCGATGTTAACACCAACCCAAGTAACCCGATTATTGGGAATCGCTCTTTTGGTTCGGATGTTAATAACGTTATTAAAAAAGCAAGTTCGTATTCTCATGGTTTACAAGACAATAACATACTTGCTGCGATAAAGCATTTCCCTGGACATGGCGATACAAGTGCAGATTCTCATTACGATTTACCACTTGTTGATCATAAAATCGATAGACTTGATCAAATAGAATTAGCGCCTTACAAAAATTTAATAAAAGAAGGAATTGGCGGCATTATGGTCGCGCATCTTTATGTTCCTGAATTAGAAAAAGAAGCCAATATTCCAGCGTCAATTTCAAAAAGTATTATCACAGATCTACTTAAAAATAAACTTGGTTACAAAGGTTTGATAATTACAGACGCTCTTAATATGGGCGCTGTCGCCAACCGTTATCAACCTGGACAACTGGACGCTTTAGCCTTTAAAGCTGGCAACGATATTATGTTATTCTCGCAAGGTGTTAAAGAAGGAAAACGTCTCATTGCTGAAGGAGTTTCAAAAGGAGAAATTTCAAAAGATCGTTTGGAAGAAAGTGTTAAAAAAATACTTTTAACTAAATATTATTTGGGTTTAAATAAATACGAAAATAAAAATCCAAAAAACATTATTGCCGACATCAATAACGCTTCGCACCAACAATTGGTACAAGGTCTTTATGAAAATGCTTTAACACTTTTAAAAGACGACAAACAACTTCTTCCATTAAAATCAAACGATAAAATATATTATCTTCCATTAGAAGAAGCGCCTTACAACACTTTCGCAAATAGTTTAAAAAATAATCTTAATATTGAAGTTATCACGACTTCTCAATTAAATAAACTTCCAAAAAACTCGAAGTTAATCATAGGAATTCATAAGGATAATAGCACAGCTTACAAGCCTTACAAAATTTCCGAAACATCGAAGCAAACGATTGTAAAAGCGGCAAAAACCAATCAAGTAATTCTTGACATTTTTGGAAGTCCATATGCCTTACGAGATTTGGACACCACGAATATTTCGACAGTTTTGGTATCATACGAAAACAACGACGATTCGCAAAAAGCTAGTGTTAATGGATTAACTGGCAAAACAAAAATTTCTGGTAGACTTCCTGTTTTAGTTAATGACATATGGCAATTTGGTGCAGGAACGACTTTAGAAACTAAATAAAATCAACTTGAAAAACGGAATTTATCAATGAGCGAAATTGTAGAAAACAATAACATCGCTTTAATAATTTTGATAAATTGTCACCACAAAATAATACAATGAAAATAGGAATTTTATGCTACCCGACTTATGGTGGAAGTGGTATTGTCGCAACCGAACTGGGAATGATCCTCGCCAACCAAGGTCACGAAGTACATTTTATAAGTTCGAATTTGCCAGCAAGATTGGATATGACTCGCGCCAACATTTTCTTCCATAAAGTACAAGTAGAAAATTATCCTCTTTTCAAATTTCCGCCCTATGATATTGCGTTATCATCGACAATCTATCAGGTTGTGAAGCTTTATGATTTGGATATTTTGCATGCGCATTATGCGATTCCGTTTGCATATTCTGCTTTTTACGCTAAACAAATGTTGAAGGAAGATAACAAAGATATTCCGCTAATTACGACACTTCACGGGACAGATATTACTTTGGTTGGGCAACATCCTAGTTATAATAAAGCTGTTGAATTTTCAATAAATCAATCAGATGCGATTACATCAGTATCGGAAAGTTTAAAACAAGATACGCTTAAAAATTTCCATATTAAAAAGGAAATCCAAGTGATTAATAACTTTATTGACAACAAACTTTTTGATGTAGAAAACATTTGTTGTCGTGATCAGTTCGCAAATAAAGGTGAAAAAATTTTAATACACGTTTCTAATTTGCGTCCAGTAAAAAGAATTCAGGACGTTTTAGAAATATTTAAAAATGTTGAAAAAAGTATTAATTCTAAATTGGTCATTATTGGTGAAGGTCCTGATATGGAAGTCATCAACAACTTTTTGAGTGACAATCCAGAATTGATTACCAAAATTAGACTTCTTGGAAAAGTTGACGATTTACAAAGAATTCTGATATTGGCTGATGTCTTTTTGTTACCTTCAGAACAAGAAAGTTTTGGACTTGCAGCCTTGGAAGCTATGGCGGCTGGCGTACCTGTCATCAGTAGTAACGCTGGCGGAATACCAGAAGTTAACATTAACGGAAAGACTGGGTTTGTAGCAAATATTGGCGACGTTGAGACCATGACAAAATATGCGATCGAGTTGCTTTCTGATGAAAAACTTTTAGCAGAAATGAAACTTAATGCCAAAGAAAATGCGGAACTATTTGATATCAAAAATATAATTCCGCAGTATATTGCGCTTTATAATAAGCTTCTTAAAAAGTAATTATTTAATCACAAAAGCTGCATATTTATCATCGAATCCAACAATATGCGGCTTTAGATTTTTCTTTACACAATAATCCATAAACGCAGCATTATCCGACACGTCATCACTCATTAGGATACCGCCTTTTCTCAGTTTCTCCCACAGAATAGGATATGCCCACATTCTACCATTATAAGACTTGTCACTGTCATAGTGCATAAAATCAAATTCATTTTGCTCTGCAAAAATCTTTGGAAGTGACTCTTTATCTGCAAAACGGAAAAGTTTCCAATTTGGACGAAGATGATCAGCAACAACGCAACCAACATATTTATCACCATTTTGCGCTAAATAAGGTATATCAGAGCTGTACAATGTGCCATTTCTTTTATGTAATGACAACAACGCAGCTAATGAAGACCAACCATAAGCAACGCCAGTTTCTATTGAATTTTTTGCTGAAGTATATTCGTTTAAATAATAAATTAAATCCAATGCACCAGCACCTCCCATTTTGATCGGACAGCTTTTTTCGGTTTCAGAAGCCTGCTTCATGATTTCAGGATAAAGACTATTAAGCGATTGATAATCTTTAAAATTAAGTACATTTTTAATCGCATCATCTTGACTTATCGCCAAAGAACGGCACCACTCTTCTGCGCTATCTTTGCCTTTGAAAGCCGCTTGTCGCTGAAAAATGTTTTTATAAATTTTTCTGAAAAGCTCTGGATAAAGTTGGGGGCGAATTAAATACGCAAAAAAAGTTTTAAAAATGCTTGCAATTTCTCTCATCTGTTTGTGTTATCGGTTTTTATATGACTGCGAAATTAGCGTAATTTTTTCAATTTTTAAACTTCATATTTAACAATCTATGGAACTTTAGGTATCATTTTACTTTTTTAAAACTTAATTAAAAAGAAATTCATAAAAATAATATGTAACTTTATGAAACACAAAGCTAAAATACCATGATGAACGAACACATTTTGCAATATATTTGGAGCAAAAAGCTGTTTTCAAATTTAGAATTTCGATGTACAAAAGGTTTTCCCATCGAAGTTTTAGATTTTGGAAAATGGAATTATGACCAAGGACCAGATTTTTCTTTGGCGAAGATTAAATATCAAAATACCACTTTTGTAGGCAACATCGAAATTCATATCAAAAGCTCGGATTGGTATCTTCATCAGCATGAAAAGAGCAATCATTATGATTCTTTAATTCTTCATGTCGTCTATTTTGATGATTGCGATATCGAAAGTTTAGAGCAAAAAAATATACCTTGTCTAGAACTGAAAAATTATGTTTCGGAATCGGTTTTAAATAAACTCATTAATCTAAATGACAATCCGTTTGATTTTATCGCTTGTGAAAAACTTATAAAACCAAATGATATTCCTTTATTTTTCGCTGAGCAAAAACTTCTAGAAAAGCTTGAAAGAAAGCGACAATTCTTTTTTGAACGACTAAAAAACACTCAAAACAACAAAGAGCAAGTCTTGTTGGAACAACTAGCTTATGGTTTTGGTTTAAAAGTAAATTCTGAATTGTTTAGCGAAATGATTTCCTATTTAGGTTTTAATATTTTAAACAAAACAAGAGCGAATCAAACAAGTTTGGAAGCTTTGCTTTTAGGAACTTCTGGACTTTTAAATATTACAGAAAACATTGATGAACAAACAAAAATTTGGCAACGAGAATATCATTTTTTGGTTTCAAAATTTAAGTTAAGCGGCTTGAAGTTTAATCCAAAATTTTCAAAAATGCGACCACCCAATTTTCCCACAATTCGTTTGTCGCAATTATCGGTTTTAATACATCAAGAAGTACATATATTTTCGAAAATAATATCCTCGAAAAGTATAGAAGATTTTTATTCAATTTTAGAAAAAGTAAAAAGCTCAGAATATTGGGAAACACATTATCAAATTTCAAAACAAACAAAAGAACATTCGACAGTGCTTTCCAAAGATTTTATAGATTTAATAATCCTCAATGTTTTTTTGCCTATTAAATATTACTTTACCGAAGATGAAGATATTAATGATCAAATTATCGACTTTTATAAAAATCTAAAACACGAAAAAAATCAAATTATCGACCATTGGAAAGACTTGCAAATTCCAATAAATTCGGCTTTGGAATCGCAAGCTTTTCTGCAACACTATCGCGACAACTGCATCGAAAAAAAATGCTTAAATTGCGGTGTCGGATTTAAGATTTTAAAACATGATTGACAATATACGTCACCGCTTTGAGAGAGAATGGTTTGGGGTTTTGACCAGAATGGGAAGCAAATTGGGAATACCCGTTTCTAAGTTGCGTGTGTTCTTCATCTACTCCACTTTTGCAACTGCTGGTATTTTCTTTTTATTCTATTTAGGACTAGCTTTTACACTTTGGATAAAGGATTGTATCGTTGTTAAAAGACCGAATGTATTTGATCTTTAAGATTTAATTTTAAAATAAAAAACGCCTTTCAAAAATTTGAAAGGCGTTTTTGTATATGTAAGAATTGTCTTATCCTTTATCAACAAAAGCAGACATATATTCTCTGTTCATTCTTGCGATGTTTTCTAGAGAAATTCCTTTTGGACATTCTACTTCACAAGCTCCAGTGTTAGAACAGTTTCCGAATCCTTCTTCGTCCATAGCCGTAACCATGTTTAGAACTCTTCTCTTAGCTTCTACTTGACCTTGCGGTAATAAAGCGTATTGAGAAACTTTTGCTCCAACGAAAAGCATTGCAGAACCGTTTTTACAAGTTGCTACACAAGCTCCACATCCGATACAAGCAGCAGCATCCATTGCTCTGTCTGAATCTTCTTTAGGAACCAAAATATTGTTAGCATCTGTTGTTCTACCAGAAGTATTAACAGATATGAAACCACCTGCTGCCATTACTCTATCGAAAGCACTTCTGTCCACAACCAAATCTTTGATTACTGGGAAAGCCGCACTTCTCCAAGGTTCGATAACGATAGTTTCTCCATCTTTGAAGTGACGCATGTGTAACTGACAAGTTGTGATACCTGTATCTGGACCGTGCGCACGACCGTTGATGTAAAGTGAACACATACCGCAAATCCCTTCGCGACAGTCGTGGTCAAAAGCAATTGGTTCTTTACCTTCGTTAATTAAATTCTCGTTCAGAATGTCTAACATTTCCAAGAAAGAAGAATCTGTAGAAACGTCAGATATTTTGTAGGTCTCAAATTGACCTTTGGATTTATTATTTTTTTGTCTCCAAATTTTCAGCGTAAGATTTAAGCCTTTTTTTGCACTCATAATTTTATATTTATTGGTTGGAGATTATTTGTAACTTCTTGTTTTAACTTCGATATTTTCGTACACAAGATCTTCTTTGTGCATGATTTCGTCGTTAATGTTCGGACCGTTATATTGCCAAGCAGCAACATACTTATAGTTAACGTCATCACGTTCTGCTTCTCCATCCGGTGTAGAATGGTCTTCACGGAAGTGTCCTCCACAAGATTCATTTCTGTTAAGCGCATCGATAGCCATCAATTGACCAAGCTCTAGGAAATCAGCAACACGAAGTGCTTTTTCCAATTCTGGGTTCATCTCGTCGTTAGAACCAGGCACTTTTACATTCTTCCAGAACTCGTTTCTTACTTCTTCGATTTCTTTAATCGCTTCTCTAAGACCTTCTGGAGTTCTTCCCATACCAACTTTATTCCACATAATGTTTCCTAATTTTTTGTGGAAATGATCAACGGAATGCGTTCCTTTATTGTTCAATAAATAATCGATTCTATCTTTAACGTCTTTTTCTGTTGCTTCAAAAGCAGCTGAATCTGTAGGAATCGCTCCAGTTCTGATGTCTGCCGAAAGATAATCTGCGATTGTATAAGGCAATACGAAATATCCGTCCGCCAAACCTTGCATCAAAGCAGAAGCTCCAAGTCTGTTAGCACCGTGATCTGAGAAGTTAGCTTCACCGATTACGAAACATCCAGGGATTGTAGATTGTAAGTTATAGTCAACCCAAACACCACCCATTGTGTAGTGAACAGCTGGATATATCTTCATTGGCGTTTCATAAGGATTGTCTGCAGTAATTTTCTCGTACATTACGAAAAGGTTACCATATTTTTCCTCAATCCAGGCTTTACCAAGATCGTAGATTTGTTGTTCTGAAGGATTATGAATGTGTTTTTCGATAGCAGCTTCTCTACCTTTTTTCATGATTTCTGTAGAGAAATCTAAGAATACACCTTCATTAGTGTCGTTATTTTCGATACCGTAACCAGCGTCACATCTTTCTTTACCAGCTCTAGAAGCTACGTCTCTCGGAACCAAGTTACCAAACGCAGGATATCTTCTCTCTAAGTAATAATCTCTGTCCGCTTCAGGGATATCTTTTGCTTTTTTCTTACCTTCTCTGATGGCAACTGAATCTTCAATGTTTTTAGGAACCCAGATTCTTCCTGAGTTTCTAAGAGATTCTGACATCAAAGTTAATTTTGATTGTTGCGTCCCATGAACTGGAATACAAGTTGGGTGAATTTGTACATAGCAAGGGTTTGCAAAATATGCCCCTTTTTTGTGAATCTTCCAAGCTGCAGAAACGTTAGATCCCATCGCGTTTGTCGATAAGAAATATACGTTACCGTAACCTCCAGAAGCGATAACAACTGCGTGTGCAGAATGTCTTTCGATTTCACCAGTTACGAGGTTTCTTGCGATAATTCCTCTTGCTTTACCATCAACAATTACAAGATCTAGCATCTCGTGACGGTTGTACATTTTAATTCTACCTTTACCTATTTGGCGGCTCATTGCAGAATATGCACCTAATAATAACTGTTGACCAGTTTGTCCTTTTGCGTAGAAAGTTCTTTTAACCTGAACCCCACCGAAAGAACGGTTATCTAACTGACCTCCATAATCACGTCCAAAAGGAACACCTTGTGATACACATTGGTCGATAATATTTCCTGAAACCTCAGCTAAACGATACACGTTTGCCTCTCTTGCGCGGTAGTCACCTCCTTTAATAGTATCGTAAAACAATCTATAGATAGAGTCACCGTCACCTTGATAATTTTTAGCAGCGTTAATACCTCCTTGAGCAGCGATAGAGTGCGCTCTTCTTGGAGAATCCTGATAACAAAATGCTTTTACGTTATAACCTTGTTCAGCTAAAGTAGCTGCAGCAGAACCACCTGCTAATCCTGTACCAACAACAATAATATCAATTTTATCACGGTTGTTAGGCGCAACAAGGTTCATATGGGCTTTATGATTACTCCACTTGTCCTTAAGAGGACCTGCTGGAATTTTAGAATCTAAATTACTCATTCTATTTACGATATTATTGAGTTACAAAATGATAAATGGCAATTAGGATAAATCCTGCTGGAATTAGTATAGCATACCAAGTTCCGAATGCTTTAATAAATGGCGTATACTTTGGATGTCTTGCACCCACTGATTGGAATGCCGATTGGAAACCATGAGCCAAGTGTAAACCTAACAAAATGAAAGCTACTACATAAATAACAACTTTAATTGGGTCAGCGAATTTCTCATGCAATTCGATCCAGAATCTCTCTGTTCCAATGTCATCAATATTCCCTTGAATGTACTTGTGATTGATCTCATGGAACCAAAAATCGTACATGTGTAGCCCTAAGAAAGCTAAAATAACCAATCCAGAAATAATCATATTTCTAGACATCCAAGAAGAGTTAGCAGCAGCGCCGTTAACGTCATACTTTACAGGTCTCGCCTTGTTGTTTTTTGCTTCTAAAATGAATCCCATAATAAAATGGAAAAACACCGCAAAAATCAAAATAGGCTGCATCAAATATTGAATGAATGGATTATAACCCATAAAATAAGATGCCTGATTAAAACCATTTACACTAAATACAGATAGCATATTCGTGAAAAGGTGCATCACCAAGAAAACCAGCAAAAAAAACGCCGATAGTGCCATTGCATATTTTCTTCCTATCGAAGATGAAAATCCTGCCATAATCTAATTTTATTTTTTGAATACGCACAAAGTTAAAAAAATGTTAAGAGTAGGCATCGTGAGATATGTCAGAATTAAGTAGTTTATAATCTTTCTAAATAATTAACTTGCTTAATCATTCAATTTGTAAAATTTTCCGCGGTATGTGATTCCAACATTGTTTTTTGGCACTTTTATTAATTGATATTTTGTCGCTCGTGATGAAGCCAAATAAGGATCGATAATAAATTTTTCAATTTTTGAGATGTCAGCATCATCTTTTGTTATTACAAAAACCTGCGACTTTTCTTTTATTAAAACAGTTTTACGTTTAAAAGAAGCTATTTCTAAAATTTCATCTTTTTGAAAATGATAAAAGTTAAAACCAAATCTAATTCCTAAAAATAACAAAACACTAAAACCGAAATTGATAAAGTATTTCAAATTTCGTTTGACTAAAACAAAACGCAAATAATATAGAATCATAAAAACTGCAGCAACTTCTACAAGGTTAAATCCAATATTTTTAAAAAATAAAACATCAAAATCGGCGAACCAATGTATCGCTTTTAGTAAATAGTTTACAAACCAATCATAAATAAAATCTAGCCAACTAAATTCAATATTAAAAGCAAACAAAACTACCATCAATAAAGAGAAAATGATAATAATTTCTGAAAACGGAATAATGCACAAGTTCGCGATAATTGATACCAAGGAGTATTGATGAAAGTAATATAAAACCAATGGCAAAGTCGCTAATTGTGCCGAAAGTGACAAACTAAAAATCGCTAAGAAAAACTTATAAATAACATTATTTCGTTCTGGAAAACATTTTATAATTGGTTGATTTAGCCAATAAATCCCAAAAACAGCAACATAACTCAACTGAAAACCGACATCGAAAATCTGTTGAGAATCCCAAATCAAAATAACAAAAGCCGACAGCGCCATCGAATGAACGAGGTTAGCAGGACGATTCAAAAGTTTTGTCATATAATAAAAACTAATCATCAGACATGATCTAACAACAGAACTTCCGTAATCAATAAAAATTGCAAAGCACCAAATCGCGACTAAAGCAATGCAAATCGCAACTTTTCGCCATTTAACCGGAAAAATAGTTTTAGAAATCAAAAGAATTAACCAAAATATAATCAACATGTGTGATCCAGAAATCGCTAAAAGATGCACCAATCCCGACTTATTAAAATCCGAAACCGTAACTTCGTCCATCCCTGTTCTGTCGGCAAGGATGATTCCTTTCAAAAATTCTTCGTGACGGGAATTGAGTTGCGAGCTATTTATTCTTTGCAAAACGCTCAAACGTTTTTGTTTGATTTCGTCAGCAAAAGAAACTCGCTTTTTTGAAGCTTGTAGAATATTTTCGTTAGCGAAAGCCAAGCCGGAAACTTTTTGACGTTCAAGATATTTTGGATAATCAAACTGAAAATCGTATCGCGGCGATCTTAATTCAGAATAATAAAGATTGGATTTATAAACGTGTTTAAAATCTAACTCTGAAGCATTATTGGGAATTTGTAAAATGATAGAAATCGACGAATTTCGATTATCAATTTTGAAAATCTTTACTTGATACTTGCTATACTTTTCGTTGGAATTAAGTTTTTTCTCAATTTGAAAAAGCGTTTCATGTTTTCCGTTTAAACTTAATTTTTGATAATCAAAAACATTGAAATAATGAATTAAACAACCGAAGCCAAAGAAACTTAAAAGTAAAAATACACATCGAAATTTAATGAGAAATGCATTTTTAAAAATGAAAGAAATAAGAATTATTAATGTAGAAACTGTAAAAACTAAAAGACCAAACCAAATCTCAAAACCAATTTTATCTTGAAGTAAAATCCCAAGACAAAGTGCCAACAGCGTTATAAAAAGTGGCTGGCGAGACATGATTCATCGTTTTAATTATTCTTTAAATTAAAAGTAATGAATTTTTGTATCAAAAAAATAAAAATTATTTTATGTTAAGTATCACATCCGCAGCATGTTGACTTGCACCTTTTCCGCCAAGCTTTTTTCGCAATTCGGTATAATCCGAAAGTATAATACCACGTTCTTTTCCTGTTAAAATTTTGTTCAATTCTTTAACCAAATTAGTCGTATTAAGATCATCCTGAATCAACTCCGTGACAACTTCTCGATCCATAATCAAATTGACCAACGAAATATATTTGATGTGCTTAACAAGACGTTTTGCGATTTCATAAGAAATTTTACTACTTCTATAACACACAACTTCTGGCGTATTGAGAAGCGCAGTTTCTAAAGTCGCAGTCCCAGAAGTTACCAAGGCTGCATCCGAACAACGCAATAAATCATAAGTTTTGTTCGATACAAAATGAACATCCTCGTCTACAAATTGCTCATAAAAAGACTTCGGCAAGCTCGGTGCACCCGCTATAACAAATTGATAATCTTTAAAGTAAGCACGAACCGACAACATCAATTCTAACATTTTGACAACTTCTTGCTCACGACTACCAGGAAGTAACGCAATAATCGGCTGTTGGTTGAGTTTATTTTCGGACTTAAATAATTCTACATCAACTGGTTGTAGGTCCGAAATCGCATCTAACAAGGGATGACCGACAAAATGCGCATCGACCTGATGTTTTTTATAAAAATCCTTTTCAAATGGAAGGATAACCATCATGTCGTCCACATATTTTTTGATGGTTTCGACACGACCTTCTTTCCATGCCCAAAGTTGAGGCGAAATATAATATACAACACGAATCCCTAAAGATTTTGCAAATTTTGCAATTCGGAGATTAAAACCTGGATAATCGACCAAAACCAAAACATCTGGTTTGTAACTCGCGATATCTTTTTTACAAAATTTAATATTTTTGAGAATCGTTCCCAAATTCTGAACCACTTCCAAAAAACCCATAAAAGCAAGATCGCGATAATGTTTGACCATTTGTCCACCTTGTGCCGCCATCAAATCGCCACCCCAAAATCTGAAATCAGCGTTTGGGTCTTTTTCTTTCAAGGCTTTCATAAGGTTGCTTGCGTGCAAATCGCCAGAGGCTTCCCCTGCTATAATGTAGTATTTCAAACTGAGATTTTAGATTTTAGATTTTAGATTTTAGATTTTTCAAGCTTAAATTTAAAATCAAATATTTAACTTAAATTTGTTGTAAAGATAAAAATAATATCATGTCAGAAGAATTCGAAATCAGAAATAAAGTTGCAGAAAATACGAGTTTGGTAAATTTTGATTTATCGTCTCTGATGCCAAAAGGCAAAAAAATAGGAATTGACCTAAAAGAATTTTTATATGAAGGCCTTATTCTTCGCGAGAAAGATTATCGTGAAAAAATAGAAAATATAAATCCTGAAGATTATCGTGATGCCTACGTATACATCTATTGCTCGGAAGATGTAATAATTCCGCTGTGGGCTTATTTTTTAATTGCTGCGAAATTAACAGACACAACCAAAAAAGTGGTTTTTGGGAATTTAGAAGATCTTAATGTTCTATTGATGCACAATGCCATTAAAACTTACGATTATTCTGAACTAAAAGACAAGCGCGTCCTTGTTAAAGGTTGCTCCGACGTTGATATGCCGAATAACGCGTACATTGAATTGGTTGAACAACTAAAACCAATGGTTAAATCTTTGATGTTCGGGGAAGCTTGTAGCAACGTTCCTATTTTTAAAAACTAAAACAAAATAACTATGAATACCGAATTTATGCATAGAGCAATAGCTTGCTCTTCTGAAAATCTAGACCTTGGTGGAGGACCATTTGGCGCAGTCGTTGTAAAAGATGGCAAAATTATAGCCGAAGGCAGCAACAAAGTAACTGTTGATAATGATCCTACTGCACATGCAGAAGTTGTTGCGATTAGAAATGCTGCTAAATATCTTAATGATTTTAATCTTTCCGGTTGCGAAATTTACACGTCGTGTGAACCCTGTCCAATGTGTCTCAGCGCTATATATTGGGCTAGAATTGACAAAATATATTATGCGAATACGAGAGAAGATGCAAAGAATATCGGTTTTGATGATTCTTTAATATATGATGAAATTCCATTAGCCATTGAAGATCGAAAAATCCCAATGTATTCGATGTTAAGAGATGAAGCTTTACAAACTTTTAAAAAATGGACAGAAAAGTCGGATAAAACGGAATACTAATTGCTAACAAACATTCCCTAACTTCATCATACTAATTTTAAAAACATAAAAACACTATGAGTCTATTAGACCTATTAACTGGAAACTCTAGCAACCAAGTTGCAGAACAAGCTGAAAACAAATTCGGAATCAGCAAAAATCAAATTATCGCATTATTAGCAGTTGCTGCGCCATTGGTAATTTCTTACCTTAGAAATAAATCTCAAGATGCTAACGAAGCAGAAGCACTTAATAATGCTTTAGATAAAGACCATGACGGTAGTATCCTTAACGATCCGTCCCAAGCGCTTAAAAGACAAGCTGAAGGCACCTCGATTCTTGATCACATTTTCGGAGGTAACAAAGTAGCGGTTGAAAATCAACTTTCTGCAGACACAGGTATTTCTATGGACAAAATCGGTCCAGTTTTAGCAATGCTAGCGCCAGTTATCATGGGTTACATCGGTCAGCAAAAACAACAAAACAACGTTGGTGCTGGTGGTCTAGGTGATCTTCTTGGTGGTATCCTTGGTGGTGCTCAAAACCAAGCGCAAGCACAACAATCCAATCCACTTAACGATATTTTGGGAAGCGTACTTGGCGGCGGACAATCACAATCTTCTGGCAATCCACTTAACGATATCTTAGGAAGCGTACTTGGTGGTAACCAACAACAATCTCAACAAGGTGGACTTGGTGGATTATTGGGAAGCCTTTTTGGAAAATAATTTTTATTTCTGATCATAAAAAAGACCGAAGATTATTCTTCGGTCTTTTTTGTTGTTTTTTTAGCTTTCGGTTTTTCTTCAACGTCGGCTTCCACTTTTTTCTCGACTTTCGGCTTTGCTACTTTTGGTTTTAGTTCCGCTTTCGCTTTTACTGGTTTTTCAGCAACAGCCACAGAATTTGATGATTTGCGAGGTCTTCTTTTCCCATAACTTCCTGCAGTTATCTTCCCTCTTCTAGATTTTTGATCTCCTTTTCCCATATTTTTAAAAGATTAAGTATTTGGTTATTACGAATTTAGGAAATAAAATTTAATTCACAAAAAGTTCGATAACTAGGGCGTGTCCCGAGTTTTTCTCCAACCCGAAAACCTTCCGAAAAACCTCGGGTCGCTATGTCCGCTTCTATGGTAAGTTTGCATTAGGATAATTAAGGAAGTAAATTAGTTGATAA